>NZ_JBFBBQ010000093.1:0-35413 GCF_040682775.1 Amycolatopsis sp. NPDC051106
GGTGAACAAGCGCCCCAATGTGGCCTTCGGTGCGTCAGACGCACCCAAGGCGGCCTTCGGTGCGTTCAACGCAACCAAGGCCACATTGGGGCGCTCTGGTCAAGCCGGGGCGACCGCGGCCCAGGGGACCGTCAGCTCACCCAGGCGGATCCGCGGGTCCGGCACCGGCCAGCCACGAGCCACCAGCAGCCGGACCGTCTCCAGCCAGCGCGACTTCACCCCGAACGCCTGCTGCGGCGCGGCCGTGGCCCAGCAGATGTCCAGCTCGGAGAGCAAAGCGTGGACTCGCTCACCCGGGACGTTCCGGTGGATCAGCGCCTTCGGCAGCCGTTCGGCGATCGTCGACGGCTTCTCGAGTCCCGCCAGCCGCATCGACAACGTCAGCGAAACCGGCCCGGAGGAAGACACCAGCACCCACGTCGACAGCCGGCCGATCTCGTCGCACGTGCCCTCGACCAGCAGGCCGCCCGGGGCCATCGAGTCCAGCACCAGCCCCCACGCGCCCGCGACCTCGTCCTCCGCGTACTGCCGCAGGACGTTGAACGCGCGCACCAGCACCGGCCGCGTCCCGGCCAGCTCGAACCCGCCGCGGCGGAAATCCAGCAACGGTGGCGACGCGGCGGGCAACGCGGCAGCGACCCGCGCGGGATCCAGCTCCAGGCCCAGCACCCGGACGTCCGGCCGGACGCGCCGCAGCCACCGGGCCAGCTCGACGGTCGTCACCGGCGATGCGCCGTAACCGAGGTCGACGACCAGCGGCGAGGCGGCCGCGCGGAGCAGCCGGGTCGTCGCGGGCGCGTACGTGATCCACCGGTCGACCCGGCGAAGGCGGTTGGGATTGGTCGTGCCGCGGGTCGGTGCGCCGACCGGGCTCAGTTTGGTTCGGTGAGCCACTTCGCCGTGAATTCGGCCTCGCGCTCCAGCAGCTTCGTGACCTGCTCGGCGATCACGGTCTCCAGCTTCCCGCCGAACAGCGGGATCCGGACCGTGACCTCGCCGCTGATCCGCAGCACCGTCCGGTCGTCCTTGGCCAGCAAGGCCGTCCGCGCGGTGATCTCGCCGGGGACGCCGCCGACCTCGACCGTCGCGGTGCCCTGCCGGCCGGTGCCGTCGTTGCTGACGCGCCACGTCTGCGTGCGGGTCACCAGCAGGTCGCCCTTGTGCAGCGTCCGCACCGCCTGCGGCAGCTTGTCCGCGCTGATGCCCTGCCGCAGCTCGTACCGCAGGTCCGTGCCGGAGACGTCGTACGACAGCAGCGCCGCGCCGTGCCCGCCGAGCTCCTCGAGCCGTGCCCGCAGCGCCTCTTCACCGGCGACCGCCGCGTACGTCGCGGCGACGTCGGCGGAGAACTCAGCACGGTGCTCGATCCGGGATCCCATGAGCCGGACAGTACCGTCAGACGCGTGAACACCGCCCGAACTCCCGCCCTCCCGAAGCTCGCCGCGTACACCACGCTGCGCCTCGGCGGCCCGGCTCGCCGGTTCGTCAGCGCCGTGACCAGCGAAGACCTCGTCGCGGCGGTCCGCGAGGCCGACGCGGCGGGCGAGCCGGTGCTGCTGCTCGGCGGCGGCTCCAACCTGGTGGTCGGCGACGCGGGGTTCGAGGGCACGCTCATCGAGGTGGCGAACACCGGCTGGCGCCGCGACGGTGACGTCGTGGACGTCGAAGCCGGCCAGAACTGGGACGCGTTCGTCGCCGGGCTCGTCGAAGCGGGCCTCGGCGGCCTCGAATGCCTCTCCGGCATCCCGGGCAGCGTCGGCGCGACGCCGATCCAGAACGTCGGCGCGTATGGCTGCGAAGTCGCCGAGTCGATCGTCTCGGTGGAGCTGTACGACCGCCGGACGCGCGAAGTGCGCACGCTCAAGGCCGACGAACTCGGCTTCGCCTACCGCACCAGCGTCCTCAAGGGCACCGACTCCGGCGTCGTCCTGGCGGTCCGCTTCGAAATCCGCGAAGACGGCCTCTCGGCGCCCATCCGCTACGCCGAGCTGGCGCGCACCCTCGGTGTCGAGATCGGCGCCCGCGTGCCGGCGGCCGAAGCGCGCGAAGCGGTGCTCAAGCTGCGTCGCGGCAAGGGCATGGTGCTCGACCCGGACGACCACGACACGTGGAGCGCGGGCTCGTTCTTCACCAACCCGATCGTCCCGTCGGCCCAGGCGGAAGCGGTGCTGGCGCGCATCACGGACGCTGTCGGCGCCGAGGTCCCGCAGTACCCGGCCGACGGCGGCGTCAAGCTGTCCGCGGCCTGGCTGATCGAGCGCGCCGGCTTCGCGAAGGGGTACCCCGGGCCGGGGAACCGCGTCTCGCTGTCGACGAAGCACACCCTCGCGCTGACCAACCGCGGTGACGCGACGACCGAAGACCTCTTGGGGCTGGCCCGAGAGGTCCGCGATGGGGTTTTCGCGCGGTTCGGCGTCCGGCTGCACCCCGAACCGCTCTTGATCAACTGCGTCATTTGAGCCGAACCGGGCAACCTGGACGTGTATGAGACGTCATTGTCGACATAGGCGGCGCCACCTGATCGGATGGTCTTCACCTTTCGGGAGGTAACGTCGGGTGGGCCACCAGCGCTAAGGGCGTGGACCCGCTGGTCGGTGGGGGATACACAGGAGGTTTCGGTGATCGAACGGCGTACGGTCTTCAAGGCCGCTCTGGCGGCGGGGGCCGCCCTGGTCGCCGCGGCGTGTTCGAGCACGAACGACGGCACCGCGCTGCCCACCGGCGCCGCGGGTGCCGACGGCGAGAGCGCGCAGCCCGTGGCGAAGATCACGGCCGAGCCCGCGGTCAACGCGAAGGACGTCGCCGTCCTCAAGCCGGTCACCATCAAGGTCGCCGACGGCAAGCTCACCGACTGCAAGGTGACCGCGGACGGCGGCAAGGCCGTCAAGGGCGACACCGCGCCGGACGGGCTCACCTGGACCAGTTCCGAGCCGCTCGGCTACGGCAAGACCTACACCTACGCGGCCAAGGCCACCGGCACCGACGGCAAGCCGGCCGAGCTCACCGGCACGTTCACCACGATCAGCCCGGCCAAGCAGGTCCGCGCGACGCTGAACCCGGCCGACAACCAGCAGGTCGGCGTGGCCATGCCGATCAGCGTCAAGTTCGCGTCGCCGGTCAAGGACCGCAAGGCGGTCGAGAAGGCCCTGTCCGTGAAGACGGACAAGGACGTCGAAGGCGCCTGGGGCTGGCTGTCGGACAGCCAGGTCGACTACCGGCCGAAGGAGTACTGGCCGCAGAACATCACCGTGAGCGTCGAGGCGAAGCTCTACGGCGTCGAGCTGGGTGGCGGCGCGTACGGCAAGGCCGACGTGACCACGAAGTTCAAGATCGGCCGCAACCAGGTCGTCAAGATCAACACGCCCGAGCACCAGATGCACGTCTACCGCGGCGGCTCGCAGGTCAAGAGCTACCCGTGCGCGAACGGCCTGGACGGCGAGGTCGACCGCAACACCCCCAACGGCACCTACATCATCATGAGCAAGGAACCGTCGGCGATCTTCGACAACGCGCGCTACGGCTACACGAACGTCAACAAGAAGTGGGCCTGCCGGTTCTCCAACCACGGCGAGTTCATCCACGAGAACCAGGACAACGCGGCCAACATCGGGAAGACCAACAACTCCCACGGCTGCGTCAACCTCCTCGAGGCCGACGCCAAGGACTACTTCGACTCGGCCCTGGTCGGCGACCCGGTCGAGATCACCGGCTCGCAGCTGTCCGCGCCGATGAACTCCGACGTCAAGGACTGGAACTACAGCTGGGCGGCCTGGCAAGGGCTGGGTGCGAAGTAACCCGTGCGCACCGAAGTCGTCGGGCACGGCGGGACGCGGCTCGGCCTGCGGGTCGAAGGCGCCGGCAACAGCACACCGATCGTGTTCGTGCACGGCTGGGCGCAGTCGGCGGGCTGCTGGGCCGCGCAGCTCGCCGACCCGGCGCTGACCGAGCGGTTCCGGCTGGTCGCGATGGACCTGCGCGGCCACGGCGCGTCCGACGTCCCGGCCACCGGCTACGACGACCCGGTCGTCTGGGCCGACGACCTCGCCGCGGTGCTCGACTTCGCCGGACCCGGCGCGATCGTCGTCGCCTGGTCCTACGGCGGCCTGGTGCTCACCGACCACATCCGCGTGCACGGCACCGCACGGCTGCGCGGCATCGTGCTCGTCGGCGCGATCACCGAAATCGGCCGCGACCGCGCGGGCGGGCGCGTCGGCCCGCTGATGCGCGAGCACATGCGGGCGATGCTTTCGGACGATCCGGACATCGCGGTCCCGGCGCTCACCGCGTTCAGCCGCGACATGACCGGCGGCCCGGTACCCGGCGCCCAGGTCCAAGCCCTGCTCGGGGCTTCTCTGAGCGTGCCCCCTTCGGTCCGCGCGGCCCTCTTCCGCCGGGACATCGGCGGCGACGAAGTCCTGGCCACGGTCGACAAACCCACCCTCGTCGTGCACGGCTCCCGCGACGGCGTGATCGACCCGTCGACGGCGGAGCACACGATCGGGAAGATTCCGGGTGCCACCGGGCGTTGGTTCCTTGACGGGGGGCATGCGCCCTTCGCCGAGTCCGCGGACGAGTTCGACGCGGTGCTCCGGCAGTTCGCCGAGGAATGCTGACGTAACGCGGGAGACGACCAGGTGACCAGCTCCATCCGGGGGTTCCGTGCTGGGTTTTCCGGGGCCGAGCCCCAGACCCCGGCCGGGGGGCGAGCCCCCCTGGGCCCCCCGAAAGCAGCGGTTCCGCGCCGGGTCGCGGTGCTGTCCGTGCACACTTCGCCGCTTGAGCAGCCGGGAACAGGCGACGCGGGCGGGATGAACGTCTACGTCAGCCAGACAGCGACCGAAATGGCCCGCCTCGGGGTCGAGGTCGAGGTCTTCACCCGCGCGACGGCGTCGGACCAGCCACCGGTCGTCGAGCTGGCGCCGGGCGTGACCGTCCGGCACGTGCAGGCGGGCCCGTTCGAGCCGCTGAGCCGCGATGAGCTGCCCGCGCAGCTGTGCGCGTTCACCTCCGGCGTGCTGCGCACCGAGGCGTTCCACGAGCCCGGCTACTACGACCTCATCCACTCGCACTACTGGCTCTCGGGTCAGGTCGGCTGGCTGGCGCGCGACCGGTGGTCCGTGCCGCTGGTGCACACCGCGCACACCCTGGCGAAGGTGAAGAACGCCGCGCTCGCCGAAGGCGACAAGCCCGAGCCGCGCATCCGCGTGATCGGCGAGGAGCAGGTGGTCGCCGAGGCCGACCGGCTGGTCGCCAACACCGCGGTCGAGGCGCGGCAGCTGATCGACCTCTACGACGCCGAGCCGCACGCGGTGCACGCCGTGCCGCCGGGTGTCGACCTCGAACGCTTCACGCCGGGTCCCCGGCAGGACGCCCGTGCTTTCCTCGGCCTGGCCGACGACGACGTCGTGCTGGCCTTCGCCGGGCGGATCCAGCCGCTGAAGGCGCCGGACGTGCTGCTGCACGCCGCGGCGGCCATGCTGCGCCGCCGCCCCGAGCTGGCGCCGCGCCTGGTCGTGCTGATCGTCGGCGGCCCGTCCGGCACCGGGCTGGAGCAGCCGCAGGCCCTGCGCGAGCTGGCGGTCTCGCTGGGCATCGAGCGGCAGGTCCGGTTCCTGCCGCCGCAGCCGGGTGCGGCGCTCGCGCGGGTGTTCCGCGCCGCCGACGTCGTCGCGGTGCCCAGCTACAACGAGTCGTTCGGGCTGGTCGCGCTGGAGGCGCAGGCCTGCGGGACGCCGGTGGTCGCGGCCGAGGTCGGCGGGCTGCCGGTGGCGGTGCCGCACGGCGTGTCCGGCCTGCTGGTTCCCGGCCACGGCGCCGAGGAGTGGGCGGACGCGCTGGCCGCGGTCGCCCTGCGCCCGGACCGGCGCGCCGAGCTCGGCGCGAACGCCGTCGTGCACGCGCGGCGGTTCTCCTGGCGCCGCACGACGGACGCGCTGCTGGACATCTATGCTCAGGCCACCAGCGCTTTCCGGCACGCGCTGGACCTGCGCACGGAGGTGGCGGTGTGAGCCTGGACGAGCTGATCCAGTCTACTTTGGACTCAGCGGAGCTGAAGTACGACAAACGCGGTCCTGGCAAGTACTTCGTCACGCTGCCGGGGACGAAGAAGCTGCAGACGAACGCGTGGCTCGTCGACGGCGACCACGCGTTTTCGGTGGAGGCCTTCGTCTGCCGGCGTCCCGATGAGTCCCATGAGGACGTTTACCGGTTCCTGTTGCAGCGCAACGCGAAGCTCTACGGCGTGCACTACACAGTGGACAGTCTCGGGGACATCTACCTGGTCGGCCGGTTCGGCAAGGAGACGATGTCCGCCGACGAGCTCGACAAGGTGCTCGGCCAGGTCCTGGAAGCCGCCGACGGCGACTTCAACACGCTGCTGGAGATCGGCTTCGCGACGTCGATCAAGCGCGAGTGGGACTGGCGCGTCTCCCGCGGCGAGTCGCTGGCCAACCTGCAGGCGTTCAAGCACCTCGTGGCGCCCGCGCAGCCGCACGAACCGGGCTTGACCGAGTCGTGACCCGGACCGTGCAACGGTCCTGAACCGGACATCCGTCTCATCGCCAGTCGAAACTGGAGGGAGACGCAGGATGCGGACTCGATGGAGAGCGGCGCTCGCGATCACGGCGGTGGCGTTCGTGCTGGCCGGCTGCTCGGCGGCGGAGAACGGAGCGTCCACGGCGGACAGTGCGGGGCCGGCGCGCGTGCCCGCCGCGCCCCAGCAGGGCACCGGCGCCGGGAAGCCCGAGCAGAATTCCAAGGTGACGCCGCCCCAGGCCGGCGCCACCGATCGCAAGCTTTCGCGCAGCGCGCGGCTGGAGCTGACGGCGACCAAGGTCGTCGACGTCGTCGCGGAGGCCCGCGGGATCGCGCTGGGCGCCGGCGGCTACACCGGGCAGGAGGCCACGGGCGAGACCTCGGCGACGCTGTCGCTGGCGGTGCCCGCGGACAAGCTCGACCCGGTGCTCGACCAGCTTTCGCACCTGGGCTCTTCGCTGGTCAAGCGCGAGCTGAACACCCAGGACGTGACCGAGCAGGTCGTCGACGTCGAAGCGCGGCTGGCGACGCAGCGCAAGTCGGTCGAGCGGATCCGCGCGCTGCTCTCGCAGGCGACTTCGGTGTCGGACATCACGTCGATCGAGAGTGAGCTGACGAGCCGCGAGTCGACGCTCGAGTCGTTGGAGCAGCAGCGGAACTCCCTGGCCGGCAGCGTCGCGATGGCGACGGTGGCGATGAGCATCCGCAGCGTGGCGGCGCCGGCACCGGCGCCGCAGGAGGATCGCAGCGGGTTCCTCGGCGGGCTGGCCGGTGGCTGGGACGCGTTCCTGACCTTCGGCGGGGGACTGCTGACGGTGCTGGGCGCGGTCGCGCCGTTCCTGCTGATCGTGGTGCCGCTGGGGTGGCTGGGCTGGCGGCTGAACCGCCGTCGCCGCCCGGTGAAGCCGGAGCCGGGGCCTGCCGAGGTGTGAGGTCGCGCGCCGGCGCTCCGGAAGGTTGGGCGGAACAGGCGGGACGGCTCGAGGGAGGGGGGAGTCGCGATCTCGAGCCGCCCCGCTGAAGTTCCCGCCGATCAGGACCCGGTGACGAGGGGGGTGCCAACGGGGCCGGGCGGGCCGCGGCTCGGCAGGGGGGAGACGAGCCGCGGTCGAAGCCCGAAACCGGCCGGGGAGTGCGTGGAATCCGGCCGCTCGGGACGTAAGCCAACCTGTCAGATCTCGACCTGTAATCACAAGACTACTCACTAGTCCGTTCAGGTGAACTTCAGTCGGGACGATAACGGTGTGCAGTTTGATGCCCGGAATTTGCGCGTTGTTGGCACTCGGACTTGTCGAAGAGTGAGGTGTTACTTCGCGGTAACACACTCTGGGTAGGACGCGAGGTCACCGGTCGATCGAGTGGTCCGGTCTGGCAGGCTGTTCCCCATGGCCGAGATTGGGACGTTGGTGCTGCTCCGCCACGGGCAGAGCACGTGGAACGCGGAAAACCTGTTCACCGGCTGGGTGGACGTGCCGCTGTCGGAGCAGGGCGAGGGCGAAGCCCGCCTGGGCGGGCAGCTGCTGTCGGACTCCGGGCTGCTGCCGGACGTGGTGCACACCTCGCTGCTGCGCCGGGCGATCTCCACCGCGAACATCGCGCTGGACGCCGCCGACCGGCACTGGATCCCGGTGAAGCGCGACTGGCGCCTCAACGAGCGCCACTACGGCGCGCTGCAGGGCAAGAACAAGAAGCAGACCCTCGACGAGTTCGGCGAGGAGCAGTTCATGCTCTGGCGCCGCTCGTACGACACCCCGCCGCCGGCGATCGACCCGAAGGACGAGTGGAGCCAGGCGGGCGACGCGCGGTACGCGAACCTCGGCGACGAAGCGCCGCTGACCGAGTGCCTCAAGGACGTCGTCGAGCGGCTGCTGCCGTACTGGGAGTCCGAAATCGTGCCGGACCTGCGGGCGGGCAAGACCGTGCTGGTCGCCGCGCACGGTAACTCCCTGCGCGCGCTGGTGAAGCACCTCGACGGGATCTCCGACGCCGACATCGCCGGCCTCAACATCCCGACCGGCATCCCGCTGCGCTACGACCTCACGGCCGACCTGAAGCCGGTCAAGGCGGGCGGCGAGTACCTCGACCCCGAGGCCGCCAAGGAAGCCGCCGCCGCGGTGGCGAACCAGGGCCGCTGACGCAAGTCCGTGAAGGCCTCCTTACCGGTCGAAATCGCCGGTGAGGAGGCCTTCCTGGACTTCATGAGGCGGTGACTGTCCGGACCGCGGTCGCTTTCCACGTGGTGCCTTCGCGGACCAGGTCGAGTTCGGTGGTGTAGGGGCGGTCGGTGGTGCCGGTGGGGCCGGTCACCTTCAGCGTCGTGAAGAACAGCACGCTCGCTGTTCCGCCGGTGAGCTTGGTGACGCCGGCCAGTGGGTTCGGCCCGAGGGTGACCTTCGTGCCGCTCTTGCGGATCGCGTCGACGTAGGTGGCCTTCTTCGCGCGGTAGTCGTCCAGCAACGGCCCGGCCGAGACCGCTTCGGCTCGCGCGTACGAGCCTTCCGGGTCGCCGCTGTCGGTCGTGAACAGCGCGCTGGTGACCGTGCGCGCGCCGGCCAGTGCCGCGTCGCGCAGGCCCGCGGGGGTGCCGTCGTCCGGGTGCGGCGCGGGCGGTGGCTCCGCCGGGTTCACCGCGACGTCGGCGAGCAGCCAGCGCCCGCCCGCCCGCTGCGCGGTGAACGCGGCCGTGGCCAGCCCCTTCGAGGTCCCGTTGACCTGCTCCAGCACGGCCAGCTCCCGGATCCGGTCGCCGCTCAGCTCGAGCGCCGCGTTCCGGACGACCCGCGTGGTCAGGTGCACGGCCTGCGGGCTCTTCCGGACCTGGTCGAACAGGAGCGTGAGCTGGTCCTTCGCCGCTCCGGTGACGTTCGCCGCGACGGCCTGGTCGAACGCCGCCGGGTTCGCCGAGTCGTAGCTGAAGACCGCCTCGGCCGCGGTCTTCACGGCGTCGAGCGCGGCGGCCGTTCCGGGTCCGTTGACGAGCGCCAGGTTGCCGGTGAGCGGTGTGGCCGTGCCGGAGACCGCCGAGGAACACGCCGATGTCACTAGGACCAGGACCAGCGACGGCAGCGCTCGCTTCACAGCAGCCCGGCTTCGCGGGCCCGCGCCCCGGCCTGGAACCGCGACGACGCGCCGAGGATCTCCATCAGCTCCGCCACCCGCCGCCGGTAGGTCCGCAGGCCCACGCCGAGGGTGCGGGCCGCCGTCTCGTCCTTGCAGCCGGACGCCAGCTGATCGAGGATCTCGCGCGCGCCCAGCTCGGTGAACCGGGCCTGGTAGGACTCGAGGTCGGTGGCGCCCGCCCAGGCCGCCTCGTACAGCGACTGGATGCCCTGGACCAGCTCCGGGCTGCTGACGACGGTGTAGCTGCGGACGCCCCCGACGTTGTCGCCGGCCACGATCGCGATCCGGCGGTCCAGCAGGATCGTCTCGTTGACCTCGCGCTCGGTGATGCGGATGCGCGCGCCGTGCGTGGCCATGAACCGCAGGTGCTCCGCCAGCGCCGGGTCGAACAGGACGCCGGGCAGGTACATCTTGCGCACGTTCGTGTCGCGCACGGCCTGCTCCCGCTCGGGCGCGGTCGGGTGTGCCACCGACCACGTGTGCAGGTCGCGCGCCGCGCACGAAACCTCCGTCGCGGCCGCGAACAGGTGGGCCGTCCGCTCGAACAGCTCGGCCTCACCGCGCACCACGACGACGTCGCTGACTCTCTCCACGCATTCCATTCTGGCAGCTAAATGCCATTCCCGGCGCCGCTCGCGCCGGATCGCGAGGCTGGAGCCATGACCACGAACACCCTTCCCGCCGCCGCGGCGGGCACCTGGCAGCTCGGCTCCTTCGAAGTCAACCGGCTCGGCTTCGGCGCCATGCGCCTGATGTCCACTTCGGACGGCGGCATCCGCGACCGCGAGACGTCGATCGCCGTGCTCCGCCGTGCCGTCGAGCTCGGCGTCAACCACATCGACACCGCCGTCTTCTACTTCGCCGGCCCGCGCTCGGCGAACGAGCTGATCAACCGCGCCCTCGCGCCGTACGACGGCCTGACGATCACCACCAAGGTCGGCCCGGGCCGCGACTTCACCGGCGCGTTCTACACCGCCCGGCCGGACCAGCTGCGGGCCCAGGTCGAAGAGAACCTCCGCGGGTTGGGCGTCGACCACCTCGATGTCGCCAACTACCGGATCGGCGAGGGCCTCGACCGCGGGGAAGGCTCGCTCGCCGACGGCTTCGGCGCGCTCGCCGAGCTGCGGCAGGAGGGGCTGATCCGCGAGCTGGGCATCTCCAACGTCGCGCCGCACCACCTGACCGAGGCGCTCGAGATCGCGCCGGTCGTCTGCGTCCAGAACCAGTACGGCCTCACCGCGCGGCGGGAGGACGACGAGCTCGTCCGGATGTGCGCCGACCGTGGGATCGCCTTCGTGCCGTTCTTCGCCGTCGCGAGCGGGGCGGGCGAGGACGCCCGCGTCGCCGAGGTCGCGCGCCGGCACGACGCCACCCCGGCCCAGGTGCGGCTCGCGTGGACCCTCCACCAAGGACCGCACGTGCTCGCCATCCCGGGCACCGGCGATGTCGCGCACCTCGAGCAGAACGTCGCCGCGGCGGCCCTGCGGCTCACCGAGGAGGACCTGAAGACTCTCGACGGTGACGCGTGATTCACCCGGAATGTCTCGCCGGGGAATCGATCGGGTGAACGCCGGCTGAAGCGGCGGCGAACATGTCCTCCCCAGGTGTCGCGGTGCTCACGACAAGGCGGACAACGCTAGGCCGAAGGACCACTTCTCAGCTTACGATCGGCCTGTGACCACGCCTGTTTCACTCGCACTGGCCATCGGAACCCTGGTGGCCGGTGCGGTGGTCGGCTACCTCGTCGCGCGGGCGCGAAGCCGGCGCGAAGTGGCCCGGCCGCCGGGCCCGACCGTCGCGGAGCTCCTGGAACGGCTGGTCCGGTCGTCGCACAACGGCGTCGTCGTGCTCAACCGGTTCGGCGACATGGTGCTGCACAACCCCCGTGCCTACGAGCTGGGCCTGGTGCGGGTCAACCAGGCCGACCCGCGGGCCCGCAAGGCCGCCGAGCAGGTCGCCGAGACCGACGAGCCGATGGAGATCGACCTCTCGCCGCTCGAAGCGCGCGGCCGCCAGCCGGAAGCGGTGCTCGGCCAGGTCCGGCCGCTCGGCGACGGCTTCACCGTCGTCGAGGCCGTCGACCACTCCGAGGCCATCCGCCTGGAGGCCGTGCGCCGCGACTTCGTCGCCAACGTCAGCCACGAGCTCAAGACCCCCGTCGGCGCGATCGCGCTGCTCACCGAGGCCGTGCTCGACGCCGCCGAGGACGTCGAGGAGGTCCGCCGCTTCGGCGGCAAGATCCTGCGCGAGTCCACCCGGCTCGGCCGGCTCGTCACCGAGCTGATCGCGCTTTCGCGGCTCCAGGGCGCCGAACGGCTGCCGGACCTCAACGTCGTCGAGATCGACGCCGTCGTCCGCGAAGCGCTCGGCCGGACGACGCTCTCGGCCGAGTCGGCCGACATCCGGATCACCACCGACACCCCGAGCGGCCTGCTCATCGAGGGCGACCGGACGCTGCTGGTCACCGCGCTGTCGAACCTGCTGGAGAACGCCGTCGCGTACTCGCCGGCCGGCAGCCCGGTGTCGATCTCGCGCCGGCTCGCCGACGGGATGGTCGAGGTCGCCGTCACCGACCGGGGGATCGGCATCGCCGAAGACGAGCAGCAGCGCGTGTTCGAGCGCTTCTACCGCGCCGACCGGGCCCGCTCGCGCGCCACCGGCGGCACCGGGCTGGGCCTGGCGATCGTCAAGCACGTCGCGGCCAACCACGGCGGCTCGGTCGGGCTGTGGAGCCGGCCCGGCACCGGCTCGACGTTCACGCTGCGCATCCCCGCGCACGTCCGCCCCGACCCGGCCCCCGAGCCGGCGCGGGCCACCAAGACCTCGCCGGCACCACGGCAGGAGAAGACCCCCGAGCGCACCCCGAGGCTCGTGGTTACCGGGCAGGACAGCCCAGATCATGGAGGAAACCTGTGACCAGGGTTCTCATCGTCGAGGACGAGGAGTCGTTCGCCGACCCCCTCGCCTTCCTGCTGCGCAAGGAAGGGTTCACCGCGGCCGTGGCCGGCACCGGCCAGGCGGCGCTGGAGGAGTTCGACCGCAACGGCGCCGACATCGTGCTGCTCGACGTCATGCTGCCCGGGATGAGCGGCACCGACGTCTGCAAGCAGCTGCGCCAGCGGTCGGCCGTGCCGGTGATCATGGTGACCGCGCGCGACAGCGAAATCGACAAGGTCGTCGGCCTGGAGCTGGGCGCGGACGACTACGTGACGAAGCCGTACTCGGCGCGGGAGCTGATCGCGCGGGTCCGGGCGGTGCTGCGCCGCGGCGGCGAGCCGGGCTCGGAGGGCGAGCTGGCCCCGCTGGTGCTCTCGGCGGGTCCGGTCCGGATGGACGTCGAGCGGCACGTGGTGACCGTGGACGGTGCCGAGGTGTCGTTGCCGCTCAAGGAGTTCGACCTGCTGGAGTACCTGCTCCGCAACGTCGGCCGGGTGCTCACGCGCGGGCAGCTGATCGACCGGGTGTGGGGCGCGGACTACGTGGGCGACACGAAGACCCTGGACGTCCACGTGAAGCGCCTGCGCTCGAAGATCGAGCCGGACCCGGGCTCCCCGCGGCACCTGGTGACGGTCCGCGGCCTGGGCTACAAGTTCGAGACGTAAGTCCCTTTTGGTCCGTGAAGGCCTGCATCCCGGCTGCTATGGCCGGGAAGGAGGCCTTCACGGCTTTTGGCGTGGTCCGGGGCCCCGGGGAGGCGCGCCGGGGCGGTACCGCACCGAGTGTTGTTGGTTACATGTTCGAGACCCGGCGCTGGGCCCGGTACCCTGGACCCCCGTGCGCCTAGGGGTACTCGACGTCGGTTCCAACACCGTCCACCTGCTCGTGGTCGATGCCCACCGTGGCGCCCACCCGACGCCGATGCATTCCGAGAAGTCCGTGCTCCGCCTGGCCGAGCAGATCACCCCCGGCGGCGAGCTCAGCAAGGCCGGCGCCGACGACCTCGTGACCGCCGTCGAATCCGCCAAGGACGCCGCCGCGCGGCTCGGCTGCGAAGAAGTCATGGCCTTCGCCACCTCCGCGGTCCGCGAAGCGAAGAACTCCGCGAAGGTCCTCGCCCGCGTCGCCGACAAGACCGGCGTCGACCTGCAGGTCCTCTCCGGCACCGACGAAGCCCGGCTCACCTTCCTCGCCGTCCGCCGGTGGTACGGCTGGTCGGCCGGCCAGCTGCTCGTGCTCGACATCGGCGGCGGCTCGCTGGAGATCGCGATGGGCCGCGATGAGGAGCCCGTCCTGGCCGAGTCGCTGCCGCTGGGCGCGGGCCGCACCACGCGCACCCGCTTCAAGCACGACCCGCCGACGCGCTCCGAGCTCGTCGCGACGTCGGCCTGGCTCGACGACCAGCTCACCGAGCTGGCGCGGAAGGTCACCAAATGGGGTGAACCCGATCGGGTCGTGGCGACGTCGAAGACGTTCCGGTCACTCGCCCGGCTGACCGGCGCCGCCCCCTCGGCGGCGGGCCCGCGCGTCCGACGTACGCTCACGGACACCGCACTGCGCCAGCTCCTGGCCTTCATCTCGCGGATGCCGTCGGCCGACCTCGCCCAGCTCGAGGGCGTCAGCTCGGGCCGGTCGCACCAGCTGGTGGCGGGCGCCCTCGTCGCGCAGGCCACGATGCGGGCGCTCGGATTGCCGGAACTCGAGATCTGCCCGTGGGCTCTGCGAGAAGGTGTCATCCTGCGGCGGCTGGACCATTCCAACGGCGCGGACGAAACCGGAGCCGCCCTCGTGGGGCGCTTCGGCGCACAGGAGGACCGGTGAAAGCAGGCGGCTGGACTTCCCGGAAGGTTAACGGGCACGGTGGAGAGGTGACGGACATGCAGAGGTCGGCGTTCAGCGCGCGCGGCGCCGCCGGCGTGCCGTCGTTTACCGCTTCGCCGAGTGCCGAGGAGCCGGAGCGCGCAGGGGACGACCAGGTATGACGGACCAGACCGGAGGCGACCAGCCGCAGAAGACCGTGGCTGAGCTGCTCGCCCAGCACGGTGCCCAGGTCGACGGCGGCAACCGCCGTCGCCGGCGGCGCGCGGCCGAGGACGACGACGAGCCCGCCACCCCGGAGACCCCGCCCGGCGCGACCGGCTCCCACCGGCGCCCGGGGGTGTCCGACACCGGCCCGCAGGCGATCATCGACCGGGTCGCCGGCGAGGGCACGCCTCCGCCGCCGAACCGGCCCGCCGGACGGCGCCGCGCCGAGCCGCCGTCCCCGCCGCCGCCCGCACCCCGCGCGGTCCCGCAGGACTCCCAGCCGCTGCCGCGGCCGGTCCCGCCGCCCCCGGCCCGGCCCGCCCCCGGTGGTGCCGAGTCCAGCCAGTACCAGCGCCCCCCGGCGCCGCCGCAGCAGTCGGGCCAGTTCTCCCGGCCGCCCCAGGAGTCCGGCCAGTTCGCGAGCCCGCCGGCGCGGCCACCGCAGGAGTCCGCGCAGCTGCCCGTGCCGCCGCGCGCGCCCCGGCGTCAGCCGCCACCTCCGCCGGCCCCCCAGCCGTCGCAGCAGCTGCCCACCCCGCCGCCCGCCGCCGCGGCCGAGGAGACCCGCGCGGCCGTCCCGCCGGTGCGCCGTCGCCCGCCGCCGGCTCCGCAGCCGTCGCAGCAGCTGCCGACCCCGCCGCCGCAGCCGTCCCAGCAGCTGCCGACGCCTCCGCCCTCCGGCGGACCGCTGTCGGCCCGGCTCGACGGCCTCAACGGCACCCCGGACGCCGACATCGACGTCCCGCCGGGCCCGATGGCCAGCGGCACGTTCTCGACGCCGCCGGCCGCGCCCGGGCGTCCGCGGCGGGGCCCGGCGCGCCGTCCGCAGCCGCAGCAAGAGGCCTACACCGAGCAGTTCGACGCGGTGGCCGGCGAGCCGCCGCTGCCGTCCGCCCCGGCGCCGGGCAAGAAGAAGCCCGACGGCCCGGAGCCGTCGTCGCCGGGCGGGCTCGCGAACTGGCGCAAGCGCCGGCAGAAGGAGCAGCTGGAGGACACCGAGATCGGCGTCATGCCGGTGGTGCCCACCGACGCCCCGGCCGACGGCTACCCCGACGACGACTTCGAGCCCGAGGGCTTCGCGCCGGAAAGCAGCGGCTACCAGGCCGCCTACGACGCCGGCCCGCCGACCGGCACGTATCCGCCGCCGATGCCGTTCGCGCCCGGCGACCGCGCCTCGCGCGCGCCGATCCCGGACGACCTCGAGCCCTACGAGCGCGAGTTCGCCGACGGCTACCCGGCCGACGGCCCGGACTTCGAGCAGGACGACTACGCCTACGAGCAGGGCGAAGGCTACGAGGACGACGAGTACGACGACGCGCCCGAGGCGATCGCCGAGCCGGAGCCCGTGACCTCGCCCGGCAAGGCGTGGCTGGCGCTGGCCGGCCAGCTGGCGATGGGTGTCGTCGGCGGCGCGGCCGTGTGGCTGGGCTTCAACTGGCTGTGGGTGAACATCCCCGCGGCCGCCCTGGTGGCGGCGCTGCTGGTGGTGGTCGCGCTGGTCTGGATCGTCCGGAAGATCCGCCGGGCCGAGGACCTGCAGACCACGGTGCTGGCGGTGCTGGTCGGCCTGGTCGTGACGGTGTCCCCGGCGGCGTTGCTGCTCGTCGGCCGCTGACGTCACACGTGACGAAGGTGCCCTTCGGCCCCGTTCGGTGACGAGGCAGGATGGCGCGCGTGACAGACGAGAAGCCGGTCCCCGTCGGGCTCAGCACGGCGTCCGTGTGGCCCCTCAAGGCCGGGACCGCCTTCGAGCTCGCCGCCGAGCTCGGGTACGACGGCGTCGAGGTGATGGTCTGGGCCGACCCGGTCAGCCAGGACGTCAGCGCCCTGCGCCGGTGGTCGCGCCGCACCGGGGTGCCCGTGCTGTCCATCCACTCGCCGTCGCTGCTGATCACCCAGCGGATCTGGTCACCCGATCCCGTGGTGCGGCTGCGGATGTCCGTCGACGCCGCTCTCGAGCTCGGCGCGCGCACCGTCGTCGTGCACCCGCCGTTCCGGTGGCAGCGCCGCTACGGCGACGCGTTCGGTGATCTCGTCGACGAGCTGGAGGAGTCCAGCGGGATCGAAATCGCCGTCGAGAACATGTTCAAGGTGCGCCCGCCGGGTGGTTCGAAGAATGCGCGCGTCTCCGCGTTCCGGCCCTCGATCGACCCGACGGACGTCGGTTTCCGGCACTACACGCTCGACCTGTCCCACACCGCGGCGGCCCGGATGGACGCCCTCGCGCTGGCGCAGCGGATGGGGGAGGGTCTCTCGCACGTCCATCTGGCGGACGGCACCGGCCTCCCGAAGGACGAACACCTGGTGCCCGGGCGGGGCGGCCAGCCCTGCGCCGAGCTGCTGGAGAAGCTGGTCAGCAGCGGTTTCGCCGGGCAGATCGTGCTGGAGATCAACACCCGGCACGCCGGGACCGGCGCCCAGCGGGTCCGGGACCTGGCGGAGGCATTGCTGTTCGCGCGATTCCACCTAGGGCAGTAATTGCGCACTTCCGGCGGACACGACTGCTCCCGGGTCCATTTACGGCGGCCGAACACGTAAAGTTCCGGCTGTGAAACCGTCGCGCTCGCTGATCGTCACCTCGCCGGATTCCCGCGTTGGCACGGCGCGTTCGTGAGCGGAACGGACGGCACCGCCGTGTCCTTCGACACGGCGAGTGCGGCGCGGTCGCTGGGGGACGGCACCTTCACCGCGGTGCTGCGTGCGGAGTGGGCCATCGGCTCGCACCCGCACGGGGGATTCCTGCTGGCCCTGCTGGCCAAGGCGGCGATCGCCGCGCTGCACGAGCGGGGTGAGCCGCACGCGGAGCCGCTCGTCGTGAGCGCGGAGTTCCTGCACGCGCCCGCGCTCGGCCCGGTGCTGCTGCGCACGGACGTCCGGAAGGTCGGCCGCCGCGCGACGGTCGTCGAGGTCCGCCTGGAGCAGCGCGGCCGCAGCTGCGTCGAGGCGCGCGTGACGACCGGGCGGCTGCCGATGCGGCGCCCGGAGTGGACGGACGTGCCGTCCATGCCCGCCGAGCCGTCACCCGGCGCGCTCGCGATGGCCGAGAGCACCGAGGGCCCGTTCAACCTGGCCAAGGGCTGCGAGGTCCGCCTCGACCCGGCGACCGCGGGCTACCTGGCCGGGCGCACCGACGAGCCGCCCCGGATGCGGCTGTGGGTCCGGCCGCGCCACAGCCTGGTCGACCCGTTCTTCACGCTCCTCGCGTCCGACGTCAACCCGCCGGTGGTGATGAACCTCGGCCGCATCGGCTGGGCACCGACGGTCCAGCTGACGGCGCTCCTGCGCACGCGCCCGGCCCCGGGGTGGCTGCGGGTGGTGGTGGAGTCCCGTTCGGTGCACGAGTCGTGGTTCGACTCGGACGCGACGGTGATCGACTCCCAGGGGCGGCTGGTGTGCCAGGCCCGGCAGCTGGGCTTGGCCCCGGCGCCAGGCGGCTGAGCCCGAGCCTGAGCGGTGCCGGGGAACGGCGGGTGGCCGGAACGGGTGGCCGGGCGACGCGGCTAGACCTCGCTCGACATCGGGCGACTGAGCCGGGTCTCGGTCGGCTGCGGCACCGCGACCGGTTCGGTGAAGCGTCAGGCGAGGCAGCGGAGCGCCGCGCGAGCTGAGCGGTGCCGGAACGGCGGACAGTCGGAACGGGTGGCCACGCGAGACGGCTGGGGCCTCGCCCCGGCACCGGGCGGCTGAGCCGGGTCCCGGTCGGTACGGGCGCGGCTGCCGGTTCTTCGAGGCGGCTGAGCGTTGCCGGGGAACGGCGGGCGGCCGGAACGGGTGGCCGGGCGACGCGGCTAGACCTCGCTCGACATCGGGCGACTGAGCCGGGTCTCGGTCGGCTGCGGCACCGCGACCGGTTCGGTGAAGCGTCAGACAAGGCAGCGGGGGCCCGCGCCGCGCGGGCTGAGCTGGGTTTCGCCCGGCACCGTGCGGCTGAGCCGGGTCTCGGTCGGCTGCGGCATCGCGGCCGGGGCGGCGGTGCGCCAGGCGAGGCAGCGCCCCGCGCCGCGCGGGCTGAGTGGTGCCGGGGAACGGCGGGCGGCCGGAACAGGTGGCCGGGCGACGCGGCCGGGTCTCGCCCCGGCACCGGGCCGCTGAGGCGCGTTTGGCACGCTTTACGGCATGACGGTCATCGCGGTGCTGGGTGCGGGGAAGATCGGCGAGGCGTTGCTCTCGGGGCTGCTGCACGGCGGCCACGAGCCGGACGATCTCCTCTTCACCGAGCGGTACCCGGCGCGCGTCGAAGAGCTCACCGCGCGGTACGGCATCCGCGGGGTCGAGGTCGAGGAAGCCGCCAAGCAGGCCGATGTCCTGGTCGTGGCCGTGAAGCCGCAGGACATCGAGCCGGTGCTCGACGAGCTCGCGCCGCTGCTGAACCCGTCTTCGCTGGTCGTTTCGCTGTGCGCCGGGCTGCCGACGTCGCTGTACGAGCGCCGGCTGGCCGAGGGCGTCCCCGTCGTGCGGGTCATGCCGAACACCCCGATGCTGGTCAACGAGGCCATGAGCGCCATCTCCGCGGGCCGCTGGGCCACCGCCGACCACCTCGCGACCGTGCGCGACCTGCTCTCGCACGTCGGCCAGGTCGTCGAGGTGCCCGAGGGGCAGCAGGACGCCGTCACGGCGCTGTCCGGCTCCGGTCCGGCGTACTTCTTCTACCTGGTCGAGGCCATGATCGACGCCGGCATCCTGCTGGGGCTGCCGCGGGCACTGGCCGGGCAGCTGATCATCCAGTCGGCCGTCGGCGCGGCGAAGATGCTGGCCGAGTCCGACGAGCACCCCGTGCTGCTGCGCGAGGCCGTGACGTCGCCGGCGGGCACGACCATCAACGCGATCCGCGAGCTCGAGAAGCACGGCGTCCGGGCGGCGCTGCTCGATGCGATCGAGGCGGCGAAGGACCGGTCCGAGGCACTGGGCAAGGCTCACGAAGGCTGACGGGGCCGCCAGTCCGCGGCCCAGGCGTCGAGCCGCATCAGCGTCTCGAACAGGGATTTCCCCTGCTCGGTGAGCGCGTAGCCGTCACCGGCGTGGTCGGCTAGATCCGCTTCGCCCAGCTCGCGCAGCCGCGTGGCCAGCACGCTGGACGAGACGCCGTCGCACCGCTGCTGCAGCTCGCGGAACGTCGGTTTCGCGCCGTCGCGCAGCTCCCACAGGATCCGCAGGGTCCAGCGCCGGCCCAGCAGGTCGAGCAGCGCCATGATCGGGCGGCCGGTCGTCGAACCGCGGACCGGGCGGCCGGGCAGGGGAGTCGTCATTGCTTTCCTTTCCGAAGCGCTCGATGCTAGCGTGCCGGACATGCCTCTGAAATCGAAGCGGCCGCGGATAGCGCCCCTCGAGCCGCCGTTCGACGCCGAGGTCGGCGCGGTGCTCGACGAGCTCGGGCCGCCGCTGCAGCTGTTCCGGGTCTGGGCGCGCCGCCCCGGCCTCGCCCGCGGTGTCGCGAGCTGGGGCCGCTACTACTTCTCGCGGCAGTCCGCGCTGAGCGTCCGGCAGCGTGAGCTGGTCATCGACCGGACGACGGCGCTGTGCGGCGCCGCCTACGAGTGGGGCGTGCACGTCGCCGCCTTCGCCGCCAAGGCCGGCCTCGATGCCGAGCAGATCCGCTCGCTGGCCGGCGGGAGCCCGGCCGACGGCTGCTGGACCCCGCGGGACCGCGCGGTGCTCGCGGCCGTCGACGAGCTGCACGCGACGTCGGACCTGTCGGACGAGGCCTGGGCGGACCTGGTGGCGGCGGTCGGGGAGGACGGCGCGCTCGACCTGCTGCTCGTCTGCGGCTGGTACCACGCCATTTCGTTCACCGTCCGGGCCCTGCGGCTGCCCCTCGAACCGGGTTCCGCGCGCCCGGAATCGCCGTAATGGGCGATTGCGCCGGTCTTGCACGCGCGGGTGCTCATGCGTTAGCGCTGGTAGGAGCCCATCTCGGTGACAGGCGTCGCATTAGTCCCACCAGTCCCGCTACTCTCGATAGAGCACGTGCGTGTCGGTACCACAGGTGGGGAAGCCTCGTGGCGCGACGCGTGTCGAAGGACGCGGTAAACATGTCGCCGAACAAGAAGGAGGATCTGCCGGCAGTCGGGCAGGTCCAGTTCCTGACGGTCGCCGAGGTGGCCACGCTGATGCGGGTCTCCAAGATGACCGTCTACCGTCTCGTGCATTCGGGAGAGCTGCCCGCCGTCAGGGTGGGCAAGTCGTTCCGGGTGCCGGAGAAAGCAGTGCACGAGTACCTCCAGGGTGCTTACTACGACGTGGGTTGACCCGGTCGCCGGGCACGCCGTGGCCAGCGGCGCGCAGCGCTACACCGTGCCCGCCGACCGGCCCGCACACCGTGGCGGGTAACCTGGAAAACCGCTCGTGCCTGTGCGCTCCACCCGTTGGACGCTGCGCCGGGCAGCGTGACCGACGACGACCTAAGGAGCGCCCATGGGCTCTGTGATCAAGAAGCGCCGCAAGCGCATGTCGAAGAAGAAGCACCGCAAGCTGCTTCGCCGCACGCGAGTGCAGCGTCGTAAGGCCGGCAAGTAAGACCCAGCCGTGCGTAGCCGTGGCCCGTCCAGTCTCTGGACGGGCCACGTCCATGTGGTGGGCCGGTTCCCCCCGTTCGAGTGAGGCGTTCGTCGCTTTCCGGGGGAATAGCGGTTAATAGCACGTAAGACACCCCTGAGCTACCACTGAAGAGCGGTAACATCTCAAGGGTGTCCGCGCGATGCTTCCAGTGAGTGCAGGCCCGCGCACTTCGGGTGATCGTCCACCCCCACCACGCCCTACGCCGCAGGGAGTCGCATGCCGTCGAACATCGTGCTCGTCACCGGGGTAGCCGGCGAACTGGGCGGGAAACTGCTCGCCCGGCTGGGCAACAACCCCGATTTCGAACGGGTCATCGGTGTCGACACGGTCGCTCCGGACAAGACGGTCCTGCAGCGCATGGGCCACGCGGAGTTCGTCCGCGCGGACATCCGGAACCCCCTGATCGCCAAGGTGATCAGTACCGCCAATGTGGACACGGTGGTGCACGCTTCCTGCACCGCGCACCCGGCCGGGCCGGGTCGCCGCACGGCGATCAAGGAAGTGAACGTCATCGGCACCATGCGGCTGCTGGCCGCGTGCCAGCGCTCGCCGTTGGTCCGCAAGCTGGTCGTCAAGTCGACGGCGGCGGTGTACGGCGCGGGCGCCCGTTCGCAGGCGGTGTTCACCGAGGACTCCGAACTCATCCCGACCTCGACCAGTGGGTACGCGAAGGACGCCGTCGAGATGGAGGGGTACGTGCGCGGCCTGGTGCGGCGCCGGCCCGACATCACCACGACGCTGTTCCGCTTCGCCAACATCATCGGCCCGGCGACCGACACCGTCCTTTCGCGCTACTTCGCGCTTCCGGTCGTCCCGACCGTCTTCGGCTACGACGCCCGCATCCAGCTGCTGCACTCTTCCGACGCGCTGGCCGTGCTGGAACGTGCGACCCTCAACGACAAGCCCGGCGTCTTTAACGTCGGCGCGGAAGGGGTACTCACCCTTTCGCAGGCGATCCGGCGGGCCGGCCGGGTCGAGCTGCCCATGCCGCGGAGCGTGGTGCCGTCGGTCGGCAAGGTTCTGCGCGGCGCTCGCGTCGTGGACTTCTCCGCCGACCAGGTCCGGTTGCTGAACTTCGGCCGGGTCGTCGACATCGCCAAGCTGAAGAGCGACTTCGGCTACACCCCGCGGTGGACGACGCGTGAGGCGTTCGACGACTACATCGCCGGACGCGGGCTCCGGCCGGTGCTCGACGGCGGCAAGCTGGCGGGCCTGGCCGGCAAGGTGCTCGTTGCCGCCGCGACGGGGCAGTCGAACCGATGAGCAGGCCTTTCGGGGGTCCGGGTGGCGGAGCCCCCGGCCCGGAGCGAAGCTCCGGTTGTTACAGCAGACCGCACGACCTGGACGAGTTCGGAAGCGAGGCGGAGACGGTGGGCGGTGCCGAAGCGCAGGTCATCCCCCTGCACGGACCGGGCCGGGAGAAGCCGGACGCGGACCGCGACCTCCGTGAGGAGGCGCGCGCGGACGCGCCGGTCGTCGCCTTCCCGGGCGCGGACCGGCCGGCCCCCGAGGAACCCCTCTCGGACGCCGCGCGCTCGGCGCTCGGCTTCATCCGGGACAGGCTGACCGGCGACTACACGGTCGACGAGTTCGGGTTCGACGCCGAGCTGACCGACGCGGTGTTCCTGCCGCCGCTGCGCGCGCTGTACAAGAAGTGGTTCCGCGTCGACACGTTCGGCGTCGAGAACCTGCCGCTCGAAGGCGGCGCGCTGCTGGTGTCGAACCACTCGGGCACGGTGCCGCTCGACTCGCTGATGACGGCGGTGGCGGTCCACGACGAGACGGGCGGCCGGCACCTGCGCGGTCTCGGCGCGGACCTGGTGTTCCAGGTGCCGCTGGTGGGCTCGTTCGCCCGCAAGTCCGGCCAGACGCTGGCCTGCAACGCGGACGCGGAACGCCTGCTGGGCAACGGTGAGCTGGTCGGCGTGTGGCCGGAGGGCTTCAAGGGCGTCGGAAAGCCGTTCTCCTCGCGCTACAAGCTCCAGCGCTTCGGCCGCGGCGGGTTCGTGTCGGCGGCGCTGCGCGCGGGTGTCCCGATCATCCCGGTGTCGGTGATCGGCGCCGAGGAGATCTACCCGAAGCTGGGCGACATCAAGATCCTGGCGCGCATGTTCGGGCTGCCGTACTTCCCGGTGACGCCGTTCTTCCCGCTGTTCGGCGCGCTGGGCGCGATCCCGCTGCCGACGAAGTGGAGCATCGAGTTCGGCGAGCCGATCCGGACGGACCAGTTCGAGCCGGAGGCCGTCGAGGACCCGATGCTGGTGTTCCAGCTGACGGACCAGGTGCGGGAGACGATCCAGCAGACGCTGTACCAGCGGCTTTCGCAGCGGAAGTCGGTCTTCCGGGGCTGAGCGTCAGCGGCGGCGGTAGGCCATGCCCGCCGCCACCGCGCCGGCCAGAGCACCCGCGCCCAGCACCGACGGCACGCCGATCTTCGCGGCCTTCCGGCCCGTCCGGAAGTCGCGGATCTCCCAGCCACGCGCCCGCGCCACGTCCCGCAACCCGCCGTCCGGGTTCACCGCCACCGCGGTGCCCACCGCCGACAGCATCGGGATGTCGTTCGCCGAGTCCGAATATGCCGTGCAGCGCTTGAGGTTCAGGCCCTCGCGCGACGCCAGGGCCCGCACCGCGTGTGCCTTCGCGCGGCCGTGCAGGAGGTCGCCCACCAAGCGTCCTGTGTAGACGCCGTCGCGCGTTTCGGCCACCGTGCCCAGTGCGCCCGTCAGCCCCAGGCGGCGGGAAATGATCGCCGCCAGCTCGATCGGGGTCGCCGTCACCAGCCAGACCCGCTGGCCCGCGTCGAGGTGCATCTGCGCCAGCGCGCGCGTGCCGGACCAGATCTTGTCCGCCATCAGCTCGTCGTAGATCTCTTCGCTGATCGACGTCAGCTCCGCCACCGTGCGGCCGGCCACAAAGGACAGTGCGCGCTCGCGGTGGGTCCGGATGTCCTCTTTGTTCTCGCGGCCGCCGAGGCGGAACTTGATCTGGCCCCAGACGAACCCGGCGAGGTCCGACGACGTGAAGAACTTCCGCGCCGCGAGCCCGCGCGCGAAGTAGAAGATCGACGCGCCCATCATCATCGTGTTGTCGACGTCGAAGAACGCGGCCGCCGTGAGGTCCGGCGGGGCGGGCGGGGCGGGGGGCTCGGCGACCACGCGGGCGTGGGCGGCCTCGGCCGACGCTTCGCCCGCGAGCGTGGCGAGCCGTTCCAGCTCCTGACTCTTATCCCTGCCACGCCAAGCTGACACGCACACCGCCTCCACGTCTGCCCACGTCTGGCGACGTCCCTGCGAACGTCCGGGTCCTTCGCACAGCGTAGCGAGCCGCCCACCGCGCCGTCGCGGGTGTGGCCCGGACCTCAGCCGATCACGATCGGCGGCAGACCCGGGAGCAGCGGCGGGATCGAAACCAGCGGTGGCGGCTGGGTGGTCGACGTCACCGGGGGCCGCTGCGTGGTCGTCGGGTCCTGGCCGTACACCGGCGGCGGCGTGACCCCGCCGGTCGGCACGGGGATGCCGGGCGTCGTCGCGGCGTCCGACGGCGGCAGCTGCGTGCCCGTCGGAGCCGGGGACGTGCTTTCGGCCGTCGACGGCTCGTCCGACGCCGATGCCGGCTCGCCGCCGGACGAAGGAACCGGCCGCTGCGTGCACTCGCCGGTCGCCGGGAGCGGGCCCAGTTCGTCGGACGCGCCGGTGGTGATCTGGTAGCAGTTCATCCGCTCGACCAGCCCGCTCGTGCGCTCCTGGACCTTGCCGAGCAGGTCGCGCACGTCGCCGAACACCGTCGCCGCGGCCGCCGGGAGCTTCGGCTGGCCGGCCGCGAGCCTTGCCTCCTGGTTCCGCGCCCACAGCCGGACGTCGGACAGCGCCTGCGTGCCGCTGCCGTCGCTGGTCGCCACCGCGGCCATCTGGGCGACGCCGGCGCGAAGGTCGGTCGCGAAGTCGTCGTACGCCGTCCGGTAGTCCGCTTCGCTCGCGCCCTGCGCGGCCAGTTCGCTGAGCTCGGTGACGCGGTTGGTGGCGAACTCGAGGTGCTTCCGGGCCTTCGCCTGGTCGCCGAAGGTCAGGCCCAGCGCCGTCGACTCACCGGCCCGCTTGACACCGTAGAGCGGATCACCCGGCAACGCGTTCCGCGAGAGCACCAGGGTCAGGCCGGAGAGGACGAGCACGAGGAAGAGCGCGGCGGCCACCAGGTCGGCGGTCCGCGGCCGCCACCTCCGACGCGGGGTGGCCGCCGCCGTCTCCAGGCGGCCCGCGATCTCCGCGCGGATCCGCTGCCGCGTCTCCAGGTCCGGGGCCCCAGCCGCACCGAGCTCGCGCAGGGCGCCGACGAGGGCCAGTTCGTCGGCGAACTCGCCGTCCCGCTGCTTCGGGGACGGCTCCAGGGCACGCGCGAACCGATCGATCTCGGCTCGCTCACGCGCAAACCTCACTGCGCAGCTCCATCCGGGCCGTGGCCGGTCCTGACACCGGTCTGGCAGGAGTAACGATTAAGAAGGCGTCAGGGTTACCGGTTTCGGTCAACGGGCCGAAAACTTCGCGGGATCAGCGCAATCCGGTGGGCAGGAGTTGTGCCAAACGGCGTACCGCGCGGTGCTGGAGCGCCTTGATCGCGCCCTCGTTGCGGTTCATGATCTCGGCCGTCTCCGCCACCGACAGGCCCTGCAGGAACCGCAGGATGATGCATTCCCGCTGGTCATCGCCCAGTTCGGCGACGCAGCGCAGCAACTCGGTGCGGGTGGCGCGGCTGATCGCCTCCTGCTCCGGGCCCGCCTGGACGGACGCGCCGACGCTGAACGGCGCCGAACCCGGCTCGGTCACCTCGTCGGTGACGACCTCGAGGCGGAACCGGCTCGACTTCACGTGGTCGAGCACGAGGTTGCGGGCGATGGTGACGAACCAGGCGCCGACGTCACGTCCCTGGTAGCTCACCGACGTGATCCGGCGCAGCGCGCGCAGGAACGTCTCGCTGGTGACGTCCTCGGCGAGGTCCCGGTCGCCCAGCCGGAAGAGCACGTACCGGTAGACGACGTCCACGTAGCGGTCGTAGAGCCGGCCGAACGCGGACGAGTCACCGTCCTGCGCGGCGCGCACCAGGTCCCAGGCTTCGGCCTTCGCCGCCTCGGCGCGCTCCTCGTCGACCGCCTGCCTGCTCATCGGCACGGACGGCGATCGGCCGAAGACGCGTTCGGCGAACATGAAGACGGGCCCGCGGCTCACGGCGGTCGGCACGGTCATCGGGCGGCACCTCCGGCGGCGGCTTCGGCCCTGTGCTGGGCCACGGTACCCCCGGAACTCCGGCGAGCAGGGGCCTGCCGGCTCGCGTGCCCCACGGCCTCGTGGGCAGGCAAGTTCGTCACGGCGACTCCCTCTCTCCGGTCGCGGTGGTGATCAACACCACCCCGACGCAGTGCAGCATACGTGTTGTTACCGCGAAGTAGGTAGTGGCTCCGGGGTTGCAGAAACGCGACGCTCGCGGTCAGCACCCATGACGTCGCTTCGAATGACAGACTTGCAACGGTTTGGTCCGGGCGAGGAGAGGTGGACCGCGGATGAGTGCTCCAGAGGGGACGCAGTCAGGGGTCGGCGGGCTGCTCACCAGGGCCGCGGCGACGTGGCCGGACCATCCGGCCGTGCGAGAGACGGGCACCGGCCGAGGGCTGACGTACGCCCGGCTCGAGGCCGCCGTGCAGGCGCAGGCCAGGCGGCTCGCGGACGGCGGGGTCGAGCCCGGCGACCGGGTCGCGTTGCGGCTGCCGACGTCGGTGGACTTCGCGGTCGCGTTCTTCGGCGCGCTGCGCGCCGGCGCGGTCGTCGTGCCGCTGTCGCCGCAAGCGCCGCGACCCGAGCTCGAGAAGCTCCTCGAGCACAGCGGTGCCAAGGTTGTCATCACGCGCGACGCCGAAGAGGCGCTGCCGGACGGCGTGATCGGTCTCACTCCGGAATCCGACCCGGATGGAGCAATCGAAACTGTCGATGCGGGGCGCGCGGGGGAGGACGTCGCCGTCGTCTCCTACACCTCCGGGACCACCGGCCCGCCGCGCGGCGTGATGCTGTCGCACCGCGCGCTGCTGGCGAACCTGGAGCAGATCAGCCGCGTCGAGGGGGCGCTGGAGCACGACGACCGCGTGCTGATCACCATCCCGCTCTTCCACGTCTACGGCCTCGGCCCCGGACTGCTGCACGCGGTCGCGGCCGGGGCGACCGCGGTCCTGTCGGAGCGCTTCGAAGCGCAGCGCACGCTGGACGACTGCGCCGAACACGGCGTCACGACGATCACCGGCGTCCCGACGATGTACTCCGAGTTCGCCGCACTCGGCACCGAGGAGCTGAAGCGGGGACTGGCCACCGTCCGGCGGATGACGTCGGGCGCCGCGCCGCTGCACCCGAAGGTGCTCGGCGCGATCCGCGAGGCGACCGGCCTCGACGTCTACGAGGGCTACGGGCTGACCGAATGCGCGCCGGTGGTGACGTCGACGCTGGTCACCGGCTACCCGAAGCCGGGTTCGGTCGGGCGGCCGCTGCCCGGGGTGGAGCTGCGGCTGGTCGACAGCGACGGCACCGACCAGGCCGTGCCGCTCGACCCCGACGACGTCGACGACGTCTTCGAGGCCGAAGGCGAGACCGGGCTGGTGTCGATCCGCGGCGCGAACCTGTTCTCCGGCTACTGGCCCGACGGCGGCCACGGGCCGGACGACGAGGGCTGGTTCCGCACCGGTGACGTCGGCTACCTCGACGTCGACGGCGACCTGCACCTGGTCGACCGGGCCAACGACCTGATCATCGTCAACGGCTTCAACGTCTTCCCCCGCGAAGTCGAAGAGGTCATCGGGCGGCTGCCGGAGGTGGCCGAGGCGGCCGTCGTCGGGGTCGTGGACGAGCGCAGCGGCGAGGCCGTGAAGGCGTTCGTGGTGCCGGTCGCCGGGGCGTCGCTGTCCGAGCAGCAGGTCGTCGACCAGTGCACGGCCCACCTGGCCGGGTACAAGGTGCCGCACGCCGTGGAGTTCGCCGAGTCGCTGCCGCACTCGGCGACCGGCAAGCTCCGCCGCATGCGGTTGCGGTAGTGCGGTAGTAAGGACGGCATGGCGCACGAAGTGACGGTCATGAGCCGGGTGGGGTGCCACCTCTGCGAGGTCGCGGAGGCGGACGTCGCCCGGATTTGCGGCGAGCTGGGCCACACGTGGAAGACGGAGGACGTCGACACGGACCCGGAGTGGCGCGCGGAGTACGGCGACCGCGTCCCGGTGATCCTGGTCGACGGCGCCGAGCACGGGTACTGGCGGGTGGAAGAGGACCGGTTGCGGCGCGCGCTGGCCTGAGCCGTAACACGTCCGTAAGGCGGATCGGGCAGCCTTCCGGAGCGCGGGCTCCGAAGATGGAGGCGTGAGCACTCTGCAGGAAGCGCCGCCCGAAGCGCCCAGGCGGCTTTCGCTGCCCGTCGCCACCCTCATCGGGCTTCTCGCCCTGGCCGCCGCGCTCGGGGTCGGGCACCTCGTCGCGGGCTTCGTCGGCTACACCGCTTCGCCGTTCATCGCGGTCGCCAACTACGTCATCGACCACAGTCCGACCGGGATCGTGAAGTGGGCCGAGCGGACGCTGGGCACCTGGGACAAGCCGATCCTCAAGGCCGGGCTCGCCGTGGTGCTCGTGCTCTTCGCTCTGCTCGCCGGCCAGCTCTCGCGCCGGACGCCGCGGGCCGGGCAGGTCCTCGTCTTCCTGCTGGGCGCCGCCGGGGTCGCCGCCGTCTACGCGCGCAGCGACCTCGGGCAGGTCTCACTGCTCGCGCCGGTCGCCGCCCTGGTCGCCGGGCTCGTCGTCTTCACGATGCTGCACCGGGTCGCCCTGCCCGTGGACGTCGTGTCCGAGCGGGGCTTCGACCGCCGGAAGTTCCTGCGCGCCGGCGTCGGCGTGGCCGCGGGGTCGGGGATCGCCGCCGTGGTCGGGCAGGTGGCCGGGACCAGCTCGAACGCCGAGGACTCCCGGGCCGCGGTCGGGCCGCTCGTTCCCGCGCGCACCGCGCCGCCGCTGCCCGCGGACGCCGACTTCGCGAAGCTGGGCTCGCCGCCGTTCCTCACGCCGAACGGCGACTTCTACCGCATCGACACCGCGCTGGTCGTCCCGCAGATCCGCACCGAGGACTGGAGCCTGAAGATTCACGGGATGGTCGACAAGGAGGTCACCTTCTCCTACGCCGACATCCGCAACCGGCCGCTGGTCGAGCGCCGCGTCACGCTCACCTGCGTCTCCAACGAGGTCGGCGGGCCGCTGATCTCGAACGCGACCTGGCTCGGCGTCGACCTCGTGGACCTGCTCGACGAAGCCGGCGTACAGCCGGGCGCCGAGCAGATGTTCGCCACCAGCGTCGACGGCTGGACCTGCGGCACCCCGGCGAACGTCGCGCTCGACCCGCAGCGCGGCGCGATGCTGGCGATCGGCATGAACGGCGAGCCGCTGCCGATCGAGCACGGCTTCCCCGCTCGGATCGTCATCCCCGGGCTGTACGGCTATGTCTCCGCGACGAAGTGGGTCGAATCCCTCGAATTCACGAAGTGGGACGCGCGGCAGTCGTACTGGCTGAACCGTGGCTGGGCCGAGCAGGCGCCGATCAAGACGGAGTCCCGGATCGACACGCCGACCGGCTTCGCGGGCGTGACGGCGGGCAAGGTCCGGCTGGCCGGCACGGCGTGGGCGCAGCACACCGGCATCGCGAAGGTCGAGGTCCGGCTCGACCAGGGGGCGTGGCAGCCCGCGACGCTCTCGGCCGAGGTGAGCAAGGACACCTGGCGCATGTGGTGGATCGAGCTGGACGTGCCGACGGGCACGCACCAGGCGTTCGTCCGGGCGACCGACCAGGACGGCTACACGCAGACGGAGAACCGCGCGGACCCGGTCCCGGACGGCGCGACCGGCTGGCACTCGGTGACCCTCGACGCCCACTGACCCGAGCGCCCCAAGGCGGCCTTGGTTGCGTCAGACGCACCCAAGGCGGCCTTCGGTGCGTCTCACGCACCGAAGGCCACATTGGGGCGCTTGGTTCCTGAGCCTCGGAAGTGCCTGCCGGACAAGGATTCTGACGCCGTGTCATGTTCGGCGCCCGTCCCAGCGGCCGGGAACCGCCTCCGACCAGTGACTTTGTGCGCGCGTTCACAAGTGGTCTACCGTAGGGCCATCGCCCCCGGGCGGTCCGCATCGAACCGGACCCCGCGCCCTGGGTCAAGACACAGTTCGGCAAGGCCGTGGCGATGGCCGCCGGGTGCACAGCGAGCAGGAGACGACGGCGTGGTGACACAGCGGGGGAGGCGCGACGACGCGGGCTCCCCGGGCCGGCCGCCGCGCCGGCCGCGCCGCCCGGACACCCCGGACGCCGACAACGCGCCGACCGCCGAGATCCCGGCCGTCCCCGCCGCCGGCAACGGCCGCGCCGGGGATCCCCCCGAGGCCGTCCGGGCGAAGCAGATCCCCGAAGCCGCGGTCGCCCGCCTCGCCGTCTACCTCCGCGTGCTGTCCGGGATGTCCGAGCAGGGCGCGACGACCGTTTCGAGCGAGGAACTCTCCCAGGCGGCGGGCGTCAATTCCGCGAAATTGCGCAAAGACCTCTCGTACCTGGGCTCCTACGGCACCCGCGGCGTCGGCTACGAAGTCAGCGTCCTGGTCAGCCAGATCGAGCGCATCCTCGGCCTGACCCGGCAGCACAAAGTGGCCGTGGTCGGCATCGGCAACCTGGGTCACGCGCTGGCCAACTACGGCGGCTTCCCGGGGCGCGGCTTCCCGGTCGAAGCGCTGTTCGACCTGGACGCGGACCTGATCGGCGTGCCGGTCGGCGGCCTCCCGGTGTCGCACATGGACGACATCCCGCGGGTGTGCGCCGAGCGCGGCATCTCCATCGGCGTGATCGCCACCCCGCCCACGGCCGCGCAATCGGTGTGTGACCGCCTCGTCGCGGGCGGTGTGCAGTGCATCCTCAACTTCGCTCCCGTAGTGCTGCAAGTTCCTGCTCACATCGAGGTCCGCAAAGTGGATTTGGCTGTGGAGCTGCAGATACTCTCGTTCCATGTGGCCCGCCGTGCGGACGACGCCGCCGGTAATCAGGGCAATTCCGGATTACCGGGCACGGGTCTGCCGTCCGAGAATGGGAAGGGCGGCCGGAACGGCTCGGGTCCGGACGGCGGACGGGAAATGGTGGTGCGCGGATGAGCGTGTTGGCGGTCGGCCTTTCGCATCGGAGTGCGGAGCTGAGCACGCTCGAGCGCGTCGCGGTGCCCGCGCCCGACGTGGGCAAGGTCCTCGACGAACTGCAGCAGGCCGAGCACGTCAGCGAGGTCATGCTCGTCTCGACGTGCAACCGGATCGAGGTCTACGCGGTCGTCGAGACCTTCCACGGCGGCCTCAACGACGTCTCCGCGGTGCTGGCCCGCCAGGCCGGCATGGAACCGGCTGACCTCTACGACAGCCTGTACGTCCACTACGCCGGCGCCGCCGTCGAGCACCTCTTCTCGGTCACCTCGGGCCTCGACTCGATGGTCGTCGGCGAGACGCAGATCCTCGGCCAGGTCCGGTCCGCCTACGCCACCGCGCGCGAGGCCGGCACCGTCGGCCGCACGCTGCACGAGCTGATCCAGACCACGCTGCGCGTCGGCAAGCGCGTGCACTCCGAGACCGGCCTCGACCAGCTCGGCGCGTCGGTCGTCTCCGAGGCGCTCGCCGCGGCCGGGGACGTCGCCGGCAAGCACGCCGTCATCGTCGGCGCCGGCTCGATGGGCGCGCTGAGCGCGTCGCAGCTGCGCAAGGCCGGCATCGGCGAGATCACCGTGGCCAACCGCACCGACGCCCGCGCCCGCCGCCTCGCCGCGAACGTCACCGAGCAGGGCGTGCCCGCCCGCGCGATCCCGCTGTCCCACGTGGCCGACGCGGTCCGCGACGCCGACATCGTCATCTGCTGCACCGGCGCGCAGGACGCCGTCTTCGGCCCCGGGCACGTGCTGCCCCGCGGCGGCCGCGACCTCGTCGTCTGCGACCTCGGCCTGCCCCGCGACGTCGACCCGGCGGTCGGCGAGCTGGCCGGCGTGCGCGTCGTCGACCTGGCCACCATCCAGCGCCGGATGCGCGAAGCCGGCACCCCGACCACCGAGCGCCAGACGGCCAAGGCGACCGGGATCGTCCTCGACGAGGTGCGCGACTACCTCGCCGGGCAGCGCAGCGCCGAGGTGACCCCGACGGTGACGGCGTTGCGCCGCCGCGCGGCCGAGGTCGTCGACGCCGAACTGCTGCGGCTGGACCACCGCCTGCCGGACCTCGACGGCGCCGTCCGCGAAGAGGTCGGCCGCACGGTCCGCCGCGTGGTCGACAAGCTGCTGCACGCGCCGACCGTCCGGGTGAAGCAGCTGGCCGCCGAGACGGCCGAGACCGACTACGCGAACGCGTTGCGCGAACTGTTCTGCCTCGACCCGCAGGCCCCCGCCGCCGTGGCGAGCCCGAAGCCCCCACCAGAGAAGAAGTAGTAGTGACCACAGTCATTCGCATGGGCACGCGCGGATCGAAGCTCGCGCTCACCCAGACCGGGACCGTCGCCGACGCCCTGCGCGCCACCGGCGTCGAGGTCGAGATCGTCAAGGTGACCACGCCCGGTGACCGATCGTCCGCGCCGATCGCCACGATCGGGGTCGGCGTGTTCACCTCGGCGTTGCGGGAAGCCTTGCTGCGCAACGAGGTCGACGTCATCGTCCACTCGTACAAGGACCTGCCGACCGCTCCCGAACCGGGCATCACGCTGGCCGCCGTGCCACCGCGCGAGGACCCGCGGGACGCGTTGATCGCGCGGGACGGGCTCACGCTGGGTGAGCTGCCGCCGGGCTCGACGGTGGGCACGGGCGCGGCCCGGCGCATCGCGCAGCTGCGCGCGCTGGGTCTCGGTTTGGAAATCGTGCCGATTCGCGGCAATATCGACACCCGCATGCGCAAGGTGACCGACGGCGAGCTGGATGCCGTGGTGCTCGCGCGTGCCGGACTGGCCAGGGTCGGACTGGTCGAGGCGATCACCGAGACCCTCGACCCGATCCAGATGCTGCCCGCGCCCGCCCAGGGCGCGCTGGCGGTGGAGTGCCGGGCCGCCGACGTGGACCTCGAGCACCTGCTCGCATCCACATTGGACGACGAGGGCACGCGGGCCGCGGTGACGGCCGAGCGTGCTCTGCTGGCCGCGCTCGAGGCGGGGTGCAGCGCGCCGGTGGGCGCGCTCGCCGAGATCGTCGAAGATCTCGACGCCGAGGGCAAGGTCGTGGAACGGATCTCGCTGCGCGGCACCGCCGCGGCCGAAGGCGAGGACGGCGCGGTGGACATGGTCCGGGCCATCGCGCTGGCCGACAAGCACCAGGCCGCCCAGCTGGGCAAGGACCTGGCCGCCGAGCTGCTGGACCTCGGAGCCGGAGCCCTCTCCGGTCCCGCTCAGTAGCGCTTTCCGAGCGCTTTTAAAAAGACGTAGGAGACCTGCGTTCGTGCGATCCCGCACGGCCGCCGCAAGAGGAGAAACGCACAGATGACCCCCGCGCGAAAGACCACCGGGCGCGTAGCGTTCGTGGGCTCCGGGCCCGGCGACGCCGGCCTGCTCACGGTCCGTGCCCAGGAACTGCTCGCCAAGGCCGAGGTCGTGGTGACCGATCCCGACGTGCCCCAGGCCGTGCTGGCCATGGCCGCCGAGGGCGCCGAGGTCCGGCCCGCCGTCGGCGAGGCCGCCGAGGTCGCCAAGGACCTCACCGCCGAGGCGAAGGCCGGCCGGCTGGTGCTGCGCCTGATCGCGGGCGACCCGCTGACCACCCCGGCCGTGGTGGCCGAGGTGCAGGCGGTCGCGCGCACGAGCGCCGTGTTCGACGTCATCCCGGGCGTCTCGCCGGGCGCGGCCGTCCCGGCTTACGCGGGCGTCGCGCTGGGCGGCACGCACACCGAGGTCGACGTCCGCGGCGACGTCGACTGGGCGGCCCTGGCCGCCTCGCCGGGCCCGCTGGTGCTGCACGCGACGTCGGCCCACCTGGCCGAGGCCGCGTCGGCGCTGACCGGCAACGGCGTCCCGGCGTCGACCCCGGTCGCGGTCACCGCGAACGGCACCATCAACACCCAGCGCACCCTCGACACCACGCTCGAGAAGGTCGCCAACGACGCGGGCGAGCTCGTCGGGCCGCTGATCGTCACGATCGGCCAGGCCGCCGGGCAGCGTTCGAAGCTGTCGTGGTGGGAGTCCCGCGCGCTCTACGGCTGGAAGGTCCTGGTGCCGCGCACCAAGGAGCAGGCCGGCGAGATGGCCGAGCGCCTGCGCGGCCACGGCGCGACGTCGCACGAGGTGCCGACCATCTCGGTCGAGCCGCCCCGCAGCCCGGCGCAGATGGAGCGCTCGGTCAAGGGCCTGGTCGACGGCCGCTACCAGTGGATCGTCTTCACCTCCACCAACGCGGTCCGCGCGGTGTGGGAGAAGTTCGAGGAGTTCGGCCTGGACGCCCGCGCGTTCTCCGGCGTGAAGATCGCCTGCGTCGGCTCCGCGACCGCGGAGAAGGTGCGTTCGTTCGGCATCATCCCGGAGCTGATCCCCTCGGGCGAGCAGTCTTCGGAAGGCCTGCTGGCCGAGTTCCCGCCGTACGACGACGTGCTCGACCCGGTCGACCGCGTGCTCCTGCCGCGGGCGGACATCGCCACCGAGACGCTGTCGGCCGGCCTGCGCGAGCGCGGCTGGGAGATCGACGACGTGACGGCCTACCGGACCGTCCGGGCCGCCCCGCCCCCCGCCGAGACCCGCGAGATGATCAAGACCGGCGGGTTCGACGCGGTCTGCTTCACCTCGTCTTCGACCGTGCGGAACCTGGTCGGCATCGCCGGCAAGCCGCACACCCGCACGCTGGTCGCGTGCATCGGCCCGAAGACCGCCGAGACCGCGGTGGAGTTCGGGCTCCGGGTCGACGTCCAGCCGGAGAAGGCGGACGTGCCGCACCTGGTGGACGCGCTGGCCGAGCACGCCGCCCGCCTGCGTGCGGAAGGCGCCCTGCCGCCGCCGCGCAAGGCGAAGCGGGCCCGCCGCTCCTGAGGTTCCCAGCGCCCCAAGGTGGCCTTCGGTGCGTTCAACGCACCGAAGACCGCGCTCAAGGCGTCGAGCGCCGCCTCGCTGCAGTCGATCAGTTCCTGGACGTCGTGCCGGTAGACGGCCAGCAGGAGCGCTTCCCGGCTGGGGAAGTGGCGGTAGAGCGTGCCCTGGCCGACGCCGG
>NZ_JBFBBQ010000094.1:0-35159 GCF_040682775.1 Amycolatopsis sp. NPDC051106
GGGGCTTGGGGGGCCTGGCAGGGTGGCCCCGCGGTAACTGGCGGGGGGCATAAAGCAGTTAATGTCGCTTTGAGGGACTCAGAGTCCCTCAATGCGACATTCACGGATCTTCGGCGGCAACCGAGGGAGTCGAACCCTGCGCGGCTTGTGAAGGCGGCGCCCATGGACCGGCCCTGACCCTTCGGCGGGCGACGGCTGCCATCGCTTATTACGTCTCGTACAACGGTAGCTGATACCCATCTCATTCCCATCTCACTCGGTGCTTCACCCGGACGGGCCCGGCTGGCAGGGTGGTCCGCATGGATGATCTACTCCTGCGCCGCGTGCGGCCGGGCCTCGGCGGGGAGCTCGCGGACGTCCGGGTCAACGACGGCCGCGTCACGGCGATCACCGAGCCGGGTTCGGCCGGGTTCGCGGCGCGGGTCGTCGACGGGCACGGTGGCACGCTGCTGCCGGGGCTGGTCGACGCGCACGTCCACCTCGTGCAGTGGGCGACGTCCCGCCGCCGGATCCCGCTCGACGCGGCGCGGTCGGCGGGGGAGGCGATCGAGCTGCTGCTGGCACATCTGCTGGCGACGCCGGCGCCGCAGTCGGAGCTGGTGGTGGGCGCGGGCTTCCGCGACGGGCTGTGGCCGGACAAGCCGCACAAGGACCTGCTGCAGCGGGCGCTGCCCGGGCGGGCGGTGGCGTTGTTCAGCGCGGATCTGCACACGCTGTGGCTGAGCCCGGCGGCACTGAAGCTGATCGGCCGCGACCACCCGACGGGCGTGCTGCTGGAGAGCGACTGCATGACCGCGACGGCCCAGCTCCCCACGGCCGCGATCGACGTCCAGGACGAGTGGGTGAGGGAAGCGGTGTCCGCGGCGGCGGCGCGGGGCGTGACCCAGATCGTCGACTACGAATACGCGGACACGGTGACGGACTGGACGCGCCGAGGCGCCCCGGCGGCCCGGATCTCATGCGTGATCGCCCGCCACTTGCTGGACCAGACCATCGAGCGTGGCCACCGCACGGGCGACGTCCTCCCGGAGTCGGGCGGGCTGCTGACGGTGGGCCCGTTCAAGCTCTTCGTGGACGGATCCCTCAACACCCGCACGGCTTATTGCCACGATCCCTACCCGGGCTCGGACTCCTCGGGGCTGCTCGAGCTGCCGCCGTCCGAGCTGGTTCCGTTGATGGAGCGGGCTTTCTCGCACGGGCTGATCCCCGCGGTCCACGCGATCGGCGACCAGGCCAACACGATCGCGCTGGACGCGTTCGCGCAGGTCGGTTGCCCCGGGCGGATCGAGCACGCGCAGTTGCTTTCTCTTGCTGACGTGTCGCGGTTCGCTTCCTTGGGTGTGATCGCGGCGGTCCAGCCGGCGCATCAGCCGGACGACCGCGACGTCGCGGACCGGCATTGGCACGGCCGGACTTCGCGGGCGTTCCCGTACCGCTCGCTGCTGGAATCGGGCGCCCGTCTGGAGTTCGGCTCGGACGCGCCGGTGGCACCATTGGATCCGTGGGACGGAATCGCCTCGGCGGTGTTCCGCACGGACGACGACCGCCCGCCGTGGCACCCGGAGCAGGCGTTGTCCTTGCCGGACGCCCTGGCGGCGGCTTCGGGCGGGCGCCGCGGAGTGTCAGTGGGGGACGTGGCGGACTTGACGGTGACGGCGGCGGACCCGTCCACACTGTCCGCGTCAGACCTGAGGACGCTCCCGGTAACGGCCACGATCCTGGACGGTCACGTGACCCACCAGATCTGACCGGCCCCAGCGCCCCAATGTGGCCTTCGGTGCGTTGAACGCACCCAAGGTGGCCTTCGGTGCGTTGAACGCACCCAAGGCCACATTGGGGCGTTGGCGCAGGGGTGCTGCGAACGGCGGATTTCGGTCGGAAGCGAAGCGAAAGGACCGTTCGCGCTCTGCTTCGCAGAGATTTTGTCGGACCTCGTGATCATCCTCGGCGCATGTACCGAGGAACCTGGACCAAACACCCACTCGTCACCGGCCACCCGAACAGCCCGGATGTCGTGCGCGTATCCGAGCTCGAAGAGATCGGGATGCCTCGCAGCAGTGTTTACCGTCGATGCCTGCCCGGCGGGCCATGGCGACGGCTGCTGCCCGGCGTGATCCTGCTGCATGCTTCTGAGCCGACCGATGAGCAACGCTTGAAAGCTGCCCTCCTTCGCGGGGGCGGAGGCTCCATGATCACGGGTTTGTGGGCATTGCGGCGCCACGGTTTGCAGCAGGTGCCGGAGCCGGACGACGTTCACCTGCTGGTACCGCACGAGCGTGAGGTCACCAGTGCCGGGTTCGCCGTCGTCGAGCGCACCACCCGGCTGCCGAAAGCCATGGTTCGGGACAACGTGCCGGTCGCGCCCGTGCACCGTGCGGTGCTGGACGGAGCGCGCAGAGTCCGCGACTTCGACACGGTGCAGGCGATGCTCGCGGAAGCGGTGCAGCGAAGGAGGTGTACTGCCGAGCAACTCGATCGCGAGCTGAGCAGGGGTAGCCAGCGAGGCTCCGCCCTCCCGCGCAGAGCATTGCAGGCGCTCCTCAATGGCGCCGAGTCGGTGGCCGAAGCTGACGCTTGGGAAATCTGGAAGCTTGCGGGTTTGCCACCTGCCGAGTGGAACGTCTCGGTGTCTTCGATCGGCACGGTGCCTTCATCTCGAAGCCGGACGCCTGGTGCGAAGACGTAGCGTTCGCATGGGAGATCGACTCGCGCAAGTACCACGAGGGAGGTGACCACTACGCGGCAACTCTGGCGCGGAACGCTCGGTACTCGGCCGCTGGAATCGTCTACCTGCAGACATTGCCGAGCCGCCTTCGGACCGAGCCGGGCAAGGTGATCAGTGAGCTCCGTGACACCTACGCCGCGGCTGCCGGCCGCCCGAGACCGCCGGTGACTTGCCGGCCCTGAGACCGAGCGCCCCAAGGCGGCCTTGGTTGCGTCTGACGCACCGAAGGCCGCCTTGGGTGCGTTGGACGCAACGAAGGCCACATTGGGGCGCTCGAGACCTTGGGGCTTGATTTGTCCACCGGACAACGGAAAAGATCTCACCGGATAAGTGACAACGTTGTCAGGAGGAGACGGATGAGACGGTGCATCCCGAAGAGGGGGACGCGCGTCCTTGCCACCCTGCTCGCCGGAGCCACGGCCGCCGCGCTGGCCGGAGCCACACCGGCCGATGCCCAACCCAGGTTCGCCGACGATCCCACCACCCTCGTCGACACCTCGATCGGCAACAACGGGGACGGCACCACCTTCCCGGGCGCCACCACCCCCTTCGGGATGGTGCAGCTCAGCCCGGACACCCAGCTCAAGAAGTACGCGTCCTACGACTACGCGCAGGACACCACCCTCGGCTTCAGCCACACCCACCTCTCCGGCGTGGGCTGTCAAACGATGGGCAACGTAAGGTTCATGCCTACCACCGGCGCCGTCACCAGCAGTGACCCCGCGCAGTACGGCGCCAAGTTCAGCCACGCCGACGAAACCCGGCAACCCGGGTACTACGGGGTCAAGCTCGGCAACGGCATCGAAGCCGAGCTGACCGCCACCCAGCGCACCGGGCAGCACCGCTACACGTTCCCTGAGGGAACGAGCGAGAACGTCCTCATCGAGGTCGGCGAGAGCAACGGCTACACCTACGCCGGCGACGTGCACGTCGTCGGGGACGACACCGTCGAAGGCTGGCTGCAGGGCGGCAACTTCTGCTGGGAGACGCAAAAAGAGCGCTACAAGGTCTTCTTCAGCGCCAAGTTCGACCGCAAGTTCACCAGCTTCGGCACCTGGACCGACGACAAGCTCACCCCGAACCAGCGTGACGCGAAGCTCGGCACCCAGCGCACCGGCGCCTGGCTCACCTTCGGCTCCGACAAGAGCCAGGTCGGCGCCTCGGTCGGCCTCTCCTACACCTCCGTCGACGGCGCCCGGCTCAACCGCACCGCCGAGCAGCCCAAGTCGTTCGACAAGGCGAAGCGACAAGCACACGACACCTGGGAAGACGAGCTGAACCGCATGCGCGTCGCCGGCGGGACCACCGCCGACCAGCGGACCTACTACAGCGCGCTGTACCGGTCGCTGCTGCACCCGTCCGTCGGGTCCGATGTGGACGGTTCCTACCGCGGCTTCGACGACGAAGTCCACCGAAGCCGTGACACGTACTACCAGATGTTCTCCCTGTGGGACACCTACCGCTCGCAGAACCAGCTCGTCGCGCTGCTGCACCCCGACAAGGCCGCCGACATGACCAAGTCCGTCCTCAAGATCTACCAGGACGGCGGCTGGGTACCGCGCTGGGCGCTGGCCGGCGGCGAGACGAACGTGATGAGCGGCGACCCCGTCACGCCGTGGGTGGTCGACAACTACCGCCGCGGCATCCTCGACGACCGGACCGCGCGCCAGCTGTTCGACGCGCTGTGGCGCAACGCCAACGAAGTCCCGGAGGACCAGTCGATCTTCCGTGGCCGTGACGGCAATCCGACGTACGTCAAGAACGGCTGGATCGGCTACCAGGACCTGTCGGGCTACACGTACGGCGACACCCGCCAGGCCGGCTCGGCGACCCTCGAGTACGCCCTCGCCGACTGCGCCCTCTCGACCATGGCCCAAGGGCTCGGGTACCGGGACAAAGCCAAGACGCTCAAGGACCGCTGCGGCAACTTCGCCAAACTGTGGGACACCAGCGTCGAATCCCACGGCTTCACCGGCTTCCCGCGCACGAAGGCCGCGGACGGCACCGGCGTCGGCGACCCCGACCCGGCGCAGTCGGTCGGCTTCCACGAGGGCACGCCGTGGCAGTACCAGTGGCTCGCCCAGCAGGACACCGCGAAGCTGTTCGGCCTGATGGGCGGCCCGGCGCAGGCGGAGCAGCGGCTCGACACCTTCTTCGACACGCCGCTGCTGCTCACCGACCCGGCGAAGGCCGCCAAGGACTCCTGGGTCCACGGCGCGTACGACTACCACAACAACTTCGCCTTCAACCCGAACAACGAGCCCGACCTGCACGCGCCCTGGATGTACAGCTGGACCGGCGCGCCGTGGAAGACGTCGGCCGTGCTGCGCGCGGCGCGGACGCTCTTCACCGACACGCCGTACGGCATGCCCGGCAACGACGACCTCGGCACCATCTCGTCGTGGCTCGTCTTCGGCATGACCGGCGTCTTCGAAGCCCAGCCCGGCTCCGGGACGTACCTGCTCAGCACGCCGATGTTCGAGAAGGTCGAGATCCGGCCGGCCGGCGGCCGGAAGATCGAGATCGAGGCGCCCGGCGCGAGCGCGGCGAAACTGCAGTACACCAAGGACGTCCAGGTCGGACACCGTGGTTACGACCGCAGCTGGATCTCCCACGCGGACCTGCTCCGCGCGGGCAAGATCCAGTTCCGCTTGAGTGACACCCCGACGAACTGGGGGACGAAGTCGGCGCCGCCGGCGATGTAGTCGCGTAATGGCCTCCCCGGGAACCCGGGGAGGCCATTACCATCCCCGCATGCCGACGCCGGACGCCCGTGAGCGCATCCTCGGAACCGCCACCCGGCTGTTCGACCGGCACGGCGTGCACGCCGTCGGGCTGCAGCGGATCATCGACGAGTGCGAGTGCGGCAAGAACCTGCTCTACACGCACTTCGCGAGCAAGGACGACCTGGTGGTGGCCTACCTGAGGCGCTGCGCCGCCGGCTGGGACGTCCTCCTGGCCGGCGCGAAGGCGGCCGCGGACACCCCGGAGCGGCAGCTGGTGGAGCTGGTACGCGCGGCCGGGACGCGGGCGACCGGTTCGCGCGGCTGCCCGTTGCGCGCCACTCTCGCGGAGTTCCCGGAGCCGGGGCACCCGGCCCACCGCGTGGCGGTGGACCACCTGGTGCGGGCACGGACGCAGCTGCGAGAACTGGCGGCGGAGACGTCGGCGCCCGACCCGGAGCGGCTGGCGGACCGGCTGCTGCTGATCATCGACGGCCTGTACGCCCACGGCCCGATCTTCGGCGACGACGCGGCCAAGGCGGCCGTCGCCTTCGCGGAGGACGTGGTGCGGTCCGAGACCTCAGCGCAACCGACGGAGGGCCGCTGACCAGGCCTGACGCGAGAGGGTGAGCTGACCGGCGGCCGGCGCCTTGCTGTCCCGCACGCCGACGGTGCGCTCGATCGCCACCTCGACACACTCGGAATTGCCGCCGCTGTGGCTGGACTTGCGCCAGGTGGCTTGCATTCGGCTCCTCGGGCTATTTCGCCGCCTCCGCGATCAGCGCACGCGAGGCATCTTCGCTCAACGCTCTCCCTGCCAACACTTTAGCAAGCCGCAGGTAAGAGCGGATGTGTCCGTCCGCATGGAGGAAAGCGCTCGAGTAGGCGTGCTCGAGCAGCGCGATCGGTGGCGTGTCTTCGTACTCGTAGAGGAAGAAGGAGCCCAGCATGCCGGGGTGGTAACCGGCCTCGGCGGGAAGCACCCGTAGCGAGATGTGGGGTCGCTCGGCGACCTCGAGCAGGTGGTCCATCTGGTCGGACATGATGTCCTCGCCGGCTATCGGCTCGCGCAGAGCGCGCTCGCCGATGATCGCGCGGTACTGGACCGGTTCAGGCCGGGTGAGCATCTTCTGTCGATCGAGTCGCATGGCCAGGTGGGCGTCGGCCTGGCTTCGCGTGAGGTCGGAGTTGTCGAGAATGGCTCGTGCGTAGTCGGGGGTCTGCAGAATTCCGGGAATAAGCGTGCAGGCCCATGCGGTGATCTTCGTGGCGGACCGCTCGCATTCCACCAACCCGGAAAGCTCGGGGCTGATTTCGGGTGTACCCGGCGTAACCCAATCTCGTTCGCGTGCCGTCCTGGCCAATTCCAGCAGATATTCCTGCTTTTCTCCTCGCACGTGGAAGAAGCCGAGGATGAGCGCCACGTCCGCGACGGCCGGCAACCTCAACCCCTTCTCCCACAACGACAGCACTTGCGGCGCGAAGCCGAGTATGCGCGCCAGCTGGCGCAACCCCACTCCGTGCGCTTCGCGTACTTCGCGCAGCCCGGCGGCCAACGCGCGAGCGCGCGGCGTGGAAGAAGTCGCTTTCATGAGCCGATGATACGAACTCCGTCCATCACCCTCTCAGTGTGTTGGTGTCAACCGGATCGGACAGATTGAATGGACATCATGTTGAGGTGGCAGCAGGCGGAGGGAAAGCGGCACGCGCTCGACGGCTCATTCCCGCCGCGTCCGGAGGAAACGTTCGTGAGCTTGTGCGGGGAAGAGGTGACCGTCGCGGTGCGCGACGTTCCGCAGCTCGGTGGGCACTGGTTCGATCCGACGTGCACCGGCTGCCGGGCGGCGTGGCTGGCCCGGTGCTGACCGGCACCGACCGGGACCGGCGGCTGGTCGAGCGCGTCCACGACCTGCACGGCTCGCTCGGCCTCGACGTCACGTGGCTGGCGCGCACCCTCGACGACGAGATGCCCCGGCCCGACATCGTCCGCGACCTGGGCGAACGGCTCGCCGAGCTGGGCGCGGACCTCGTCGCCCGGGCGGACGAGCTGGACGCCCGGGTCCGCGCCACCCTCCCGGACCACGGCTGGCTCCCCGAAGCGGGCGCACGGCGGCGCGCACTGGCCGTCGCCCACCAGGTCGGCCCGCACCCCCTCCGGTGCGGGCCGATCTTCCTGGCCGTCTGCGGCGCGGCGTGCTTCCCGTTCTACGGCACGGACCCGACCGGCCGGACAGCCCGGCACGAACGGTGCGAAAGGTGCCTCCAGGTGCGCTGACCTGCCGTTCGTGCTGAGCTGGGGGCATGGCTGAGGCGAAGACGAACGCGACCGAGCGGTTCTTCCGGATCGCGATCGCGATCAAGGGGCTCGACGGCGCGCTGCAGGTCGTCGGGGCGCTGATCCTCGCGTTCATCCCCGCCTCGACCGTCAGCGGGTTCACCCACGCGGTCATCACGCGTGACCTGCTGGGCGACCCCTCCGGCACCCTCGCGCGGCACCTGGAGTCGGCGACGGAGAACTTCCTCCACGGCGACACGAAGACGTTCGCGGTCGCGTACCTGCTCGCTCATGGCCTGATCAAGCTCGGCCTGGTCTGGGCGCTGGCGCGCAAGATCGTCCGGGCGTACCCGGTCGCGGCGGTGATCCTCGCCGCGTTCGTCGTCTACGAGGTCTTCCGGGCCATCCACACCCACTCGATCGCGCTGCCGTTCTTCGCCGCGCTCGATGCCGTGATCATCGTGTTCGTGCTGCGCGAATACCGGCAGCTCAAGCGGTCACGAGGTGCATGACGGCGACGTGTCCAGCGGCCGGCCCTGCGACCACACGAGGTCGACCGGACGGGCCGAGCCGTCCGCCTCGATGCGCAGGATCGGCAGCACCTTGTCGATCTGGTTGCCGCTGTCCTGCCGGAACGCGATGAACCCGGTGGCGCCGGCCACGGCCGAGTTGCAGTCGATGTTCGCGACGAAGTTCGTCACCGACCGCGGGCTGCCCGACGGGTCGTCTTCGGCCGCCTTGACCGCCGTCGCGACGGCGTCGTGCTCGATCATCGCCGCGCCGTCGGACAGGGCGTCCGCCTCGAACTCGTGCGTGCCGGTGAAACTGTTGATGAAGTCCGTGTAGTTCTGCTGGTAGGTCAGCGCGGCGTCGTTGCCGGTGAACATCTTCCACTGGTCCGGGTAGGCCAGCGCGGTGTACAGCGGCGTGACGGCGATGTCGCCGGCCAGCGGGAGCTTCGTCCCGACGAGCGTCGCGGTGTCGTCCCCCGAGATCACCGTGACCGAGCGGAGCTGCTGGCACGCGCCGTCGTTCGAGAGCGCGTAGACGAACGACCTCAGGTCGACCCCGCGGCCGGCGAAGTAGATGACGTCGGGCTGGGCGTTGCAGATGTCGGAGTGCATGCCGCGGAACAGCTTCTGGAGGTACTCGTCGCGGCTCGTGCCGGTGAGCTGTCCTTCCAGGGAGTCGTACTTCTTCGAGAACTGGATCGGCACCAGCTCCTGCTCGGTGAACGCCTTGGCCAGGGTGCCCGCGTAGGTGTCGGCTTCGTTGACGTCCGTGACGAGCATCGTGCGCCGCTTCGGGAGCTTCGCGATGTAGTTGAGCGCGGCGTGCGCCTCGTCGCTGTTGGTCGGCCCGACGCGGAAGAAGTTCTTGATCCGCTTGCCGTTCGCGTCGAAGTTCAGGTCGTCGGCGGTCACCGTCGCGCCGATCGTGACGATGCCCTGGCGGGACAGCTCGGCGATCGCGTCGCGGGTGTTCTGCAGGCTGATGCCGATACCGGTGACGGCGGCGATGCGCCGGCTTTCGGCGTTCGCGACGATCTGGCCGACCGCTTCGCGCCAGTGCTCGGCGTTGCTGCCGAAGTTCGCCAGCAGCAGCTTGACGCCGGTGGTGTCCGGAAGCGGCCACGCCGCGGCGATCGCGCCCTGGACCTCGTGCCGGATGAACTCGATCGGCGTGCTGTCGACGTCCGGGTCCGGTGTCAGGTTTTCGAGCACCACGACGGTCTTGGCGTTCTTGCCCGCCTGGGCGTTGCGGTCGGCGATCAGGGCTTCGAGGTCGGCGAGCGGGTCGTCGTCGCGCAGCGGCCCGGAGTCGAGGGAGAGGCCGACGCAGACGTCGTTCTCCTCGGTCAGCCCGGCGCCGCACTGTTGCCACGGCGGGTTCCACCACAGGTAGGCGGCCACCAGGAGCACCACGACGACGGTGACGGCGGTCCAGTGCCGGTGAAGCAGGCTTCGCGGCCGGACGGGCGGCCCGGCGGGCCGGTTCCCCGGGGTGAGGCGGTCGAGCAGCGCGGTGCGGGGCATCGGCGTTCCGTTCCGTCGCGTCAGGGCCAGAGGCCGCGGGAGGCGAGCTTGGCGGTGTCGTCGAGCGCTTTGGTGTCCGAGCGCTGCGACTTCGAGGACAGGGCGGTCAGCGCGGTGGCGATGTCGTGGTTCTGGTCCGGGCCGCGTACCGCGAACGGGTTCGCGCTCAGCCAGCTCGCGGCGAGCAGGCGGGCGAGGTTGTTGCGGATTTCGGTGCGGCCGTCCGGTTTCCGCTCGACATCGGCGTCGACGAGCTTGCCGTAGAGGCGCTCGTAGTCCTCGTCGAGCGGCTGGGCGTCCGGCGCGTGCACGACGACGGTGAGCCGGTCGACCCACTCGCGGTGCGGGAGCACCGGGAAGTCCCGTTCGAACAGGTCCACGACGGCCGGGAAGTCGCCGAGGGCGAGCAGGCAGTACGCGAGCCGGACGTCGTCGGCGCCCGGGGCGCCGCGCAGCGCGGAGAACTGGGCCGCGTAGGTCGGGCCCGCGCCGCCGTTGCGCCGCGCCAGCGCCGAGATCAGGTTGCCGGCGAGCCACGGGTGCAGGGTGACGTGGTCGGGGGTGCCGCCACCGTGGCCCGGCGCGTTCACCCACAGCGACGCGCGGAGCTCGGTGAGGATCGGGCCGACGTGCGGCTGGCCGACCAGGCCGTGTTCGGGCAGCGGGACCAGCCACGGCGCGGTGGCGAAGGGCGCCGCCGTGACCAGCGCGTCCGTGTCCACGGTGGACAAGCGGAGATCGGTCAGCCAGCTGCGCCACGGGTCGGGGCCGGAGGTGCCGAGCACGTCGCGGGCGCCGTCGCGGACCGGGGTGTCGCGCAGTGTCTCCGCCAGCTGTTTCACCGCCTTCGGCAGGCCGCCACCGGCCCGGTGGACGAACGCGACCGTCGCGCGGGGGACGTCTTCACCCAGGAGGTCCGCGACCTCGTGGACGTCCAGGGGCTCGAGCAGCACGGGGTAGTAGCCCGAGGGCCGGGCGGTCTCCGGATGGTCGGCCCAGTCGTCGTAGGAGGCGTCGCGGCAGCTCGGCACGACCCGGGCCGCCGTCCCGTCCGGCTGCCACGGCGGCCGCCAGGCGCGGGCGAGCTCCCGCTCCCACTCGCCGTCCCACCTGCCGCTGGTGGCCACGACCAGCAGCGGATCGCCGGTGCCGCGGTCGCCGTGCTTGCGGCGGTAGGCCTCGCGCGCCGCGGTCAAGGCCTTGAGGAACGCGAGCCCGCCGGGGTGGTCGACGTTGTCGAGCAGCACCACCCAGTTGTGCACGTGGGACTGCTTGCCGGGGTTGTCGCAGTCGCACGGGCTGCGCCGCTCCGGGGCGGACATCCGGCGGTGGTTCTCCCGGACGTCGGCGAGGAAGGCCTCGGTGAGCCACGCGGTGACGCCGTCGGGATCGGGTTCGTGCCCGCGCGCCAGCCAGTTGAGGTCGACCAGCGCGTCGAGGGCGTCACCGGTCTTGAACCGGTCGAAGTCGGTCAGCGAACGCAGGATGTGGCGCAGCCGCGGGCGGACGGTCTGGATCAGCGCGGGGACCTCGGCGGCGAACGCGTCACCGAACGGCGCCGGCACGGCGGTGGCCGCGGTTTTCACGAGCACCCGCACCAGGGGGTCGAGCCGGCCCGGCCAGCGGCTGCGCTTGAACTCCACGAGCAGCCGGCGCAGCGTTTCCTTGTCCCGCACGCGGTCGGTGGTGGTGAGTTCCGCGCCGACGGCGATCAGCGCGACGGTGAAGCGCAGGAACCGCGGCTGCGCGCGGTGGCGCCACTTGCGGGAAAGGTTGTAGGCGAGCCGGATCAGGACGTCGACGGGAGCGGGGTCGTCCTCGGCGAAGTCGAACCGTGCGTGCACGACGCCCCAGCCGAGGTGGTCGGCGATCTCCGACAGCGCGTGCGACTTGCCGGCGCCGACCGGGCCCAGCAGGAGCACCACCGGCTGGGGGCGCGGCGGCTTGCCGGTGACGCCGTTCCAGAGCAGGCGGCGGGTCAGCAGGACGGAACCGGAATGATCCGTTTCGATCATCGGTGTGTACTCCCCCAGGTAAACCACGACCACGACCGGTCACCAGGATAAACACTCCGTGACGAATCGGCTACGAGTCTTCCCCGTTCGGCCTAGCCCGGTCGCTGCCCTTCGGCCTACGCGGCGACGGGAAATCGCACCGTCGTGCTGTCGGCCTCCAGGGGTTCGACGTAGACGGCGGTCGCGTTGTCCGAGCCGCCGCGGGCGAGCGCCGCCTCGACGAGCTCGGCCGCGCCCGTGCCCGGCCGGGCCAAGACCGCGCGGATCCCGCTGCCGGTCAACGGCTTGTGGACGCCGTCGCTGGTCAGCAGCAGCCCCGCGCTCGACGTCGCCGCCGTGCCGATCTCCTCCGGGCCGGCCGTGCGGACGCTGGTGGTGACCACGTGCTCCATCCGCGGGGTCACCGGCTGGTGGCGGGCGCGGAAGTACTCGGCGAGCGTGTGGTCGGTGGTCAGGCGGCCGAGCGTGGTGCCGTCCCAGGCGTACGCGCGGGCGTCGCCGACCCAGGCGACGCGGTACCCGCCGTGCTCGGCCGGCATGGCGACGACGAGGACGGCGTCCCCGGTCGTCTGCTCGCGAACCGCGCGCTGCGCGGCGAGCACGGCCTCGACCGGTCCTTTGTGGACCGGCGTGCGGGCGGCGGCCGCGGACGCGATGCGGGCGGCCCGCGCGGCGGCCGGGTCATCTCCGACGCCGTCCGCGAGGGCGAACACGATGCCGGGGCCACCGGCCGCGGCGTACGCGCCGACGGCGTCGGCGTTGAGCGAGCGCGGCCCCTGGGCGCTCGCGGTGTGCCAGCGCGGGTAGCCCGGTCGTGTCGTGATCATCGCGGCCTCCTCGACTCCTCTGACCTCCATGATCCGCGCTCAACCTGTGGGCCGTCTGAGACTTTCCTGTGCCGGCGGTGTCGGTCCGGGTACCTTGGGAACGGGGTGGGGCATGGAGTTCCGGATTCTCGGGCCGCTCGCGGTGATCCGCGCGGACGGTCACTCGGCGGTGCTCGGCGGGCGGAAGCCGCGCACGCTGCTGGCGGCGCTGCTGCTGGCCCGCGGGCGGGTGGTTCCCGATGAGCGGCTCATTTCGCTGCTGTGGGAAGGCATCCGGCCGTCGACAGTCGACGCGCAGCTGTGCACGTACGTTTCCCGGCTGCGCAAGGGACTCGGGCGGCCCGCGCGGCTCGTCCGGTCGGGGGGAGGGTACCTGCTGGCGCCCGACGGCGGCACGGTCGACGCGGAGGAGTTCGAGCGATTGGCCGCTTCCGGCCACGACGAGCTGCGGGCGGGGTCGGCCGGCCGGGCGGCCGCGTTGTTCGGTGCCGCGTTGGACCTGTGGCGCGGTCCGGTGCTCGCCGGCATCGCCGAACCGCTCCGCGCGGGAGAGTCGGCGCGGTTCGAGGAGCTCCGGTTGGCCGTCCTGGAGAGCCGGATCGAAGCGGAGGTGGCGGCCGGCGACCACCTGCGGGCGGTGCCGGACGCCACCGGCCTCGTGCTCGAACACCCACTGCGGGAACGCGCACGGGCGCTGCTCATGGCCGCGCTCTGCGCGAGCGGGCGGCCGGCGGACGCGGTGGCGGTGTACCACCGGGGCCGGCGGATCCTCGACGAACGGCTCGGGATCGCGCCGGGCCCGGTGCTGCGGGCGGCGTATCAGCGGGTGCTGTCCGGGTAGGGCGACGAACGGAAGTCACGGTCGAGCTCGGCCGTCGAGCGCGGCAGCCAGTACCGGGCCTGCGCACGGACCTGCTCGCGCGGCAGACCCGGGTTGACGTGCCGGTGGTCGGGACGCGCGATCGACTGCAGCGCCCAGGCGAAGCCGAGTATCGGGGTGATCCGAGCCCAGCGGCGGCGGTCGATGTCCAACACCATCTGCGCGCGCTGGACGGCGTGCCAGAAGTGGTAGCCCGACGGCGGATCGCCGTCCATGGTGTGCACTTCGGACTCGACGTCGGCCCGTCGCGGGTCGAACAGAATCCCTTGCCCGAAGGCCGCGAAGGCTCTCGTGAGGCCCTCTTCGTCTCCGCCGTAGAAGCGGTCGAAGTTGCCGAGCTGCAAGGCCGACAGCGTGCTCAGCGGCTGCTCGATCGGCCTGACGAACTCGGCGTAGTTGTGCGGGTAGCCCGGTTCGAGGCTGAGCTCCCGCCACTTCGCGGGCAGGCCTTCCGGGGCGTTCTGCTGGATGAAGGGGAAGAGCACCGCGTAGGCGTCCCGGACCTCCTGGGCGGGGTGGTACAGCGCGATTTCGTCGAGCTGGTACCAGAGTTCGTTGGCTTTCCGGTCACCCAGCATGCCCGGCACGGGCGGCAAGGCGGTCGTCGTCCCGGCTTCGGCCGTGCCGGTCATGAGCCCGGTGCTCGCGACCGCGACGGCCGCTCCCGCACCGAGTTTGAGCAGGTTCCTGCGATCGAGCGTCATGGATCCACCCCCGTCGGCGGCCCCCTGCCGCCATCGCCGTCACGGTACGGAAGGTTTCCATACTTTCTCTGTACGATCCGCTGAACCGGAGGGCCCGGGCTCCTGAGAAGCCCGGGCCCTCCGGTTCAGCTCTGCAGGTCGTAGACCGTCTGGCCGTCGACCGTGGTGGCGGTGAAGTTCGCCGTCACCCACGCGGTGATCTCCGAAGAGCCGCCGCCCGGGCCGCCGCCGCGGCCACCGTCGATGTAGTACTCGATCTCACCGGCCGCGACGTAGGCCTTGAACTCGTCCAGCGTCGGGGCCGGGTCGGAGCCGCTCCAGCCGCCGATGCCGATCACCGCCTTGCCACTGGCCAGTTCGAGGGACGCCGCGCTCTGCGAGCCCGTCGTCGCCGCGGCCCACTTCGTCGTCGTCTTGGCCAGCAGCTCGCCGACCGCGCTCGAAGATGCGTCTTCGCCGGAGCCGCCCATGCCGCCGCCCATCGCGCTCGACGTCGGTCCCGAGGTCGGGATCGAGCCGCTGTGCGCCACCGACGCCGTCTCGACGCCGTAGGCGGCGGTGGAGACACCCAGGGTCAGGACCACGGCCGCCGCCACGATCGTGGCCGCCTTGCGGACGGTGGGCACGCCCATCACCAGCACGGTTCCGGCGAGGATGCCGAGCACCGCCACGGTCCAGCGCAGCGCCGGGAACCAGTCCGGCGTCCGGTCGAGCAGGATGAACGACCACACCGCCGTCGCCACGACCATCCCGGCCAGCGTGGCGCGCGGACCGAGGTTGGCCCGGCCCTGCCACAACGCGCGGCCCGAGATCGCGACCACCGCGGCGATCGCCGGGGCGAGCGCGACCGAGTAGTACGGGTGCACGATGCCGCTCATGTAGCTGAACACCACGGCCGTCACGACCAGCCAGCCGCCCCACAGGACCAGCGCCAGGCGCGTCCGGTCGGTCCGCGGCGCGCGGCGGGTGAACCACAGCCCGGCGACCAGGCCGATCAGCGCGGCGGGCAGCAGCCACGAGATCTCCGTGCCGAAGCTCGACCCGAACATCCGGAAGAGACCCGCGGCGCCACCGAAGCCGGTGTTCCCACCGCCCATTCCGCCGCCGGGGCCGCCACCTTCGCCGCCACCGAAGATCCGCGACAGCCCGTTGTAGCCCAAGGCGAGCTCGAGCAGGCTGTCCCCTTCGGACCCGCCGATGTAGGGCCGTGACGCCGTCGGCCAGAGGTCGACCAGCGCGATGTACCAGCCCGCCGAGACGACCAGTGCGACCACCGCGCCGCCGAGGTGCAGCAGCCGCTTGCCGATCGACGTCGGGGCCGCGATCAGGTACCCCAGCCCGAACGCCGGCAGCACCAGGAACGCCTGCATCATCTTCGTCAGGAAGCCGAAACCGATCGCCGCGCCGGCCAGCGCGAGCCAGCCGGGGCTCGCCTTTTCCGTGGCGCGCACGACGAAGTAGGCGCCCGCGACCATGAGCAGCACGAGCAGCGCGTCCGGGTTGTTGAACCGGAACATCAGCGCCGCGACCGGTGTCACGGCCAGCACCGCGCCGGCCAGGAGCCCGGCGATCGGGCCCGAAGTCCGTTTCACCGTCAGGTAAAGGATGCCGACGGACGCCACGCCCATCAGCGCCTGCGGGGCCAGCACGGTGAAGCTGGAGAACCCGAAGATCCGCGCGAAGAGCGTGCCGGCCCACAACGCCGCGGGCGGCTTGTCGACGGTCAGCACGTTGCCCGAGTCGAGCGACCCGAACAGCCACGCCTTCCAGTCCTGCGTCCCGGACTGCACGGCGGCGGCGTAGAACGAGTTGCCGTAGCCGGACGCGGTGAGGTTCCAGAAGTACAGCACGGCGGTCGCGGCCAGCAGCCCGAACACCGACGGGCGGACCCAGCGCGGCGGCGCGTGTGCCACGGATCCCTTGCGGTGACGCGGTTCCTGCGTCACGGGGCCGGACAGGACGGCGGTCATCAGTACTCCTTCTGGGTAGCCTGGCGGCGCGGGTTGAACACCCAGCCGCGCAGGAGCAGGAACCGGAGCACCGTCGCGGCGAGGTTCGCCAGCACGAGCACGGTGATCTCCAGGACCAGGCCGGGGGTGGTGGATCCGTTGAGCAGGGCCAGCGATCCGCTCGTCAGGGCGAGCCCGAGGCCGAACACGATCAGCCCTTCGAACTGGTGGCGCCCGGCGCCGGTGCGCCCGCGGATGCCGAAGGTGAGCCGCCGGTTCAGCGCGGTGTTCCCGATCGCCGTCACCAGGAGCGCGGCGAAGTTCGCCGGCTGCGCGCCGACGGCCGTCCGCAGGAGCAGGAACAGCACGAGGTAGGCGAGGGTGCTGCTGACGCCGATCGCGGCGAACCGCACGAGCTGCGTCACCAGCCGCGGCGGCACGCCGGGCGCTTCGACGCCGATCGGCTGCCGGCCGAGCTGCTCGCGCAGGCGGCTGATCGGGATCTCGCCGGTGAAGGTGGCCTTCGTGACGCGGGCGATGCCCTTGAGGTCCGCGGTGGCGGTCTTGACGATGTTGACCGACGAGTTCGGGTCGTCGACCCAGTCGACCGGCACCTCGTGGATCCGCAGCCCGGCGCGCTGCGCGAGCACGAGCAGCTCGGTGTCGAAGAACCACCCGGTGTCCTCGACGTGCGGCAGCAGCTCACGCGCGACGTCGGCGCGGATGGCCTTGAAGCCGCACTGCGCGTCGCTGAACTTCGCGGCGAGCGTCGAGCGCAGGATCAGGTTGTAGGCGCGGGAGATGAACTCGCGCTTCGGCCCCCGCACGACTCGCGCCCCCCGGGCGAGCCTGCTGCCGATGGCGAGATCGGAGTGCCCGGAGAGAAGGGGAGCGACGAGCGGCCCGAGCGCGGCGAGATCGGTGGAGAGGTCGACGTCCATGTAGGCGAGGACGGCGGCGTCGGAGGCCCGCCAGACGGCGTTGAGCGCGCGGCCGCGGCCCTTTTCGTCGAGGTGGTGGACGGCCACCTCGGGGAACTCCCGGGCGAGTCTTTCGGCCACCCGCAGGGTCGCATCGGTGCTCGCGTTGTCGGCGATCGTGATCCGGTAGGCGTAGGAAACGTGTTCGGCCAGGTGCGCGTGCAGCCGGCGGATGCACGGTTCGAGGTCGGCCTCTTCGTTGTAGACCGGGATGACGACGTCGAGGACGGGCTGCGGGCCGGCCAGATCGACCGGGACGGTCCCGGGCCGCGACGCGGAGGCGGTGGCTGTCATGCCTCACACGGTCGCGGGTCCCGCTTTGGCGACGGTGTGATCGCCCTGTGCGGTAGCTGTGCGCCGCACCCGGCGCCCACCAGGTGGACGCCGGGCGCGGAACTCAGCTGTGCGCCCGCAGCGGCACGACCTCACCGGGCGACACGGCACGACCGGGCTCACGCCGGGCCGCCCTGGTGCAGATGGTCAGCGTGATCAGCGCCGCGTACTTCGGGTGGCGGTCGACGTACACCTCCGCCGCGAAGCACGCCGCCGCCAGCACCGCGCGGCCCGCGTGGATCTGCTCGAACCCGATGCCCGCCGGGCAGAACAGCTTGACCACGACGTCGCCGTCGACCGGGCGGGTCCACAGGATCGCCGGCCGTCGGCCGTCCACCGTGCAGATCCGCGCGCCCGCGAAGCCCGTGCGCAACCGGTGCTGCACGACGATCGCGCGCAGCCGGCCGCGCACGTGACGGCGGGCCGCGCGCCAGTAGAAGACCCAGTTGAACGCCGCCGCCAGGGCGACCAGGGACCAGACCAGGCCCAGCGCGAGGAAGAGGGTGACCAAGGCGTAGGGCAGGAGCGTCACGGCGAGGATCTCGTAACGCCAGTGGTAGAGCCACAGGACCGGGTTGGGCCGCTTGACGTGCGTCAGCTGCCGGGCCAGTTCGGTGGCGTGGTCGTCGCGGGTCATGACCGTGCTCCTTTCCCTCCTTCGGCGGCCGCGACCGCGGGCGCCGAGCGGATGACTCCGGTGCCGGCGCAAGCCGGGCAGGCCACGCCGTTGGTGGGGATGAGCCCGTGGCCGCCGCAGGAAACGCAGGCGTGCACGGTGTTCCAGCGGGGATCGCGGTAGACGCGGGTGCCTCGAGCCCCGCGCCGGACCTCCCAGCCGCGCTCGGTCGCGCGGGCGTCTTCGTCGGCGGCGAACAGCCACTCGCCGACGCGGTACAGCATCCGGTCGAACCAACCGCGTGGGCGGGACGTAGGTAGGTTGTGGTCTTGCATCGTGACACCCCCGTAAACACCGCACGGACTCGGACGGGCGGCCCGGCAAGGGCGCCCACGGGCGGCTCGGGGAAACCGCCGGGCACTTTGCGTAGTGCCCCAGCTGCGCGTGGTCGCGTCCACTACGGCGAACAGGGGGGCCGCGAGCAGGGGTTTCAACCCGTTCGGGCGAGTCGACCCCAGTCCGCACCAACAAAGAGTCGCCGGTGGGATAGAGTGCGCTCTGTGTCCACATTTTGTCACCTCCTACTCTTACCTACTCAGGTAGGTAAGACTGGTGGCAAGTGCCTACCTACATTCTACGACCACGACGCGGCCGATAGGTTCTGATGTGATAACGGCCGAGAACGTGGGCGCCGAGCTGCGCCGGCTGCGCAAGGCGGCCGGGCAGACGCAGGCGGACGTCGCCCGGATCGTCGGGGTGAGCCGCGCGAACCTGACCCAGTGGGAGACCGGGCGCTACCTGCCATCGGCCGAGAACGCCCGGCTGCTCGACGATCACTTCCGCGCGGCGAACGCCCTGGTGGAGATGGCCGAAGCGGCCCGCACACCGACGGCGGCCACCGGTGGGGTCCTGTCCACCGGCGGGTCCCTGCTCGAGGTGTTCCGACGGGCCGGGACGAGCCTCGCCGAGGAGCTGATCCGCGACGCGAACGGCCGCGCGGTCGGCTGGCGGCACAACCTCCAGAAGCGGGGCGCGCACACGACGCTCGCCACCGCCTACGGGATCTCGGCGATGGTCGTGGTAGGCGAGACCTACATCGACCTACATGCGGTCGTCGAGGACCTCTACGCGAAGCGTTCCGACCTCGGCTGGCAGGGCCGGTCGGCGGGCCGCCGGCCCGAGGTCACGGCGGCGGTCGTGGGTGCCTTGTTCCAGGCCAGCACCATCCTCTCGGCGGACGAAGGCCTGACCCACCTCGAGCGTTCGCTCGACGACCGCAGCCGGACGCGGCCGTTCCTGCTCTCCGCCGCCCTGCGCACTTCGGTCCGGCTCGCGCCGGACGCCCCCCTGACCCGGCGCCTGACGGACGACCTCCTCGCGGCCCGGCTCGACTTCGACGGCGTCCCGCTCTGGGGCGAGAAAAAGGAAGAAGGGCTGGTCTCGCCGGAGCCGTCCACCGCCCACACCGCGCGTGCGGTGGTGGCTCTGCGCGAGCTGTTGCGCTCCGGACACGGCAGCGACGAAGTCACCGACGCCGTCGAGGCCGGCACCCGATGGCTCGTCGAGCGGATCCACCCGGACGACGGCGTGTCGGAAGACCTCGCACTGCCCCAGCCGGAAGGCCGGCCGGACGTGCGGGTCACGATCAAGCACTTCACGTCCGCCTGGGTTCTCCAGGCGTTGGCCGAGGCGCCACAAGTGCCCGTGGCCAGGCTGAGCCGCGTGCTCAATTCCCTGTGGGAGCGCTATGAACCCGGGCGTGGCCTGTGGGCGTGGGGCAGCGGTGACCTTCCCATCTGGATGACGCTGGACGCCGTGACCGCGCTGCGCTCCGCCGCGCTGGCTTTCCCGGCATCGGCACTCCTTCCCCCTTCAGCCGTAGAATGAGATCCGCACGATGAGCACGACACCTCTGGTGGTCAACGGCGACCACCCGTTCCCGCGGCACCTCGCGGAAGCTTTGCACGGCAACGGTTCCCGGCCCGGTCTGGACCAGCTGCGAGCGACGGCGGAGCACATCCGCGCGCACCGCGGCGAGTTCGCGGAGTGGCTGCGTGACCTGGCCGCCGACACTTCGGCCGTCGCCGAGATCGCGAAACGTTCGTACTGGCACCCCAATGGTTTCGCGAAGATCGTCCTCCACACGGGAGTCGAGCCCGAGTTCCGCGTCCGCCTCCACGTCTGGCCGGAAAGCGAAACCGTTTCCCGCGGCGAATCGAATCCGCACAGCCACCGCTGGGAGTTCGCGTCCCACGTCCTGGCCGGCACCGGCATGCACATGGTCGACTTCGCCGAGACCGCCGAGGGCGGCAAGTCCTTCCGGCGGTTCCGCTACGGCGCTGACCCCGCGAATCCGGCCGCCCTGGTCGCCGACGGTGAAGTGCGGCTCAAACGCCGCGCGGTGCCGCACGTCCAGGGCGGTGACGTCTACACGTGCGACACCTCGGTCGTCCACACCGTGCGGCCCATCGACGCCGGGCTCACCGCGACGGTCGTGGTCCAGGGGCCACGCCGGACGCCCACGACGGTCGTCTACTGCGAGCCCGGGGAAAGCGACGACCAGCCGAACTTCGATCTCACCGAAGCGGACTTCGACGAGCTCGCGACCGCGGTACTGGCGACCCTGGACAGCGGGGTCGCATCATGACTGTCGTGAAGCGGGACCAGCACGGCGTGCTGACCGACCGGGACATCCGGCGGGCCTACGCGACCGGCGAGCTGCGGGTCGACCCGTTCGACGCGGAGCTGGTGCGCCCGGCGGCGCTCAGCCTGCGGCTCGGGCACGAAGCGTTCAGCCTCGTGACGCACGGGCCGGTCGACGTCGCGGACCGCTCGACCCACCCCGAGCTGGTCCCGAAGGAACCGGACGCGAGCGGCCGGCTGGCCGTCGAACCCGGTGAAGTCATGCTCGCCCCGACGCTGGAGAAGATCGGGCTTTCCGAAAACCTGGCCGGTCTCGTCGACGGCATCAGCGACTACGCGCGGCTCGGGATCAGCGTGGTCCTGTGCGGGCAGGTCAGCCCAGGCTTCGGCCAGGACACCGGCGCCGTGCTGACGTTGGAGATCGTGAACCACCTCCGGCACCCGGTGCTGGTGTACCCGGGCGCCCGGATCTGCAACTTGATGCTGTTCGCTTCGGCCGGGAGCGAGCGGCCCTACGGCGCCATGCCGCACAACTACTCGAGCGACCACGCGGTCGTCGCGTCCCGATTGGCGGATCATGTCCGGCAGCACTGAGCTTTGCCTCGGCGACCTGGGTGAGCAACGGATTCAGCGGGAAGTACTGCGGCCCCGCTACGGCGGCACCGAAGGCTTCGGCGACGACAGCGCGTTCCTGGCGACGGTGAACAGGCCGAGCGAGCTCGTCGCGACGACCGACAGCTGCCCCACGCCCGTCGTCGACCTTCTGCGCGAGCCGGACCTCTACAACGCGGGCTGGCTGCTGGCCACGATCAACCTGTCCGACCTGGCCGCGGCCGGGGCCGAACCGCTGGGGCTCGTCGTCAACTACACGCTGCCCAAGACGACGACCGTGCGGGCGTTCGAGCGGCTGCTCGACGGCGTCGACGACTGCTGCGCCGCCCACGGCACGAAGGTCGCGGGCGGGGACATCCGGGACGGCGCCGTCCAGCTGACCGCGACGGCCATCGGGCGGTGTGCTCCGGGAAGCAGGCTGCGGCGGTCCGGCGCTAAGGCCGGGGATCGCCTTCTGCTGGTCGGCTCCCCCGGCTACCTCTGGGCCGCGGCGCTGCTGGAAACCGGGCGGGCGCAGGTCTCGGCCCAGACTCGGAACGAGATCTGGCGGCGCGCTTGCCGCCCGATGGCCCAGCTGAAGGCGGGCCAGTTGCTGGCCGAAGCCGGGCACGCGCGGGTGGCGATGGACGTCTCCGACGGCCTGTTCGCCACGGTCCGCACGCTGTGCGAAGCGAACGGTCTCGGCGCGGTGCTCACCGGCGAGTTCACGCTCGACGGGCCCGTGGCCGAAGTGGCCGCGCAGTGCGGGGTGCCGGCGTTCGACCTCGCCCAGACCTGGGGTGACTGGGGTCTGGTCGTGGTGGCCGAAGACGCCGGTCTGGTCGAGAAGACGCTGTACGCGGAAGGCGTCGCGGCACAGGAGATCGGGACGCTCACCGCCGACGAGCAGCTGATCGCCGGAACCGCTCCTTGGCAGGGGATCGCCCAGGAGCGGTTCTCGGCCAGTTCCTGGCACGGCGGTGAACTGTCCACTTTGGTCACCGAGGTGCTGGGGATCTAGAGGTGCTGGGATCTAGCTGTGCGCCCGCAGCGGCACCACGTTGCTGGGCAGGACCGCCCGCTCCCGCGGGGCCTCGGTCGGGCTGATCGTCAGCGTCACGAGGCTCGCGTACCTCGGGTGGCGGTCGACGTACACCTCCGGGACCGCGCACGCCGCCGCGAGGACCGCGCGGTTGCGGTGCAGGTGCTCGAACGCCTCGCGGCCGAACAGCGACACCACGACGTCGCCGCCGCGGGGGCGGGACCACAGGATCGCCGGGAGGCGGCCCCCGGGCAGGCGCAGCAGCGGGAACGCCGCGCGCAGGCGGTGCTGCAGCCGGACCGCCTGGATCCGGGTCCGCACCTGGCGGCGCCGCAGCAGGCACCACCCCAGCGCCGCGACGAGAGCCGCCGACGTCCACAGCGGGCCGGCCCACAGGGCGAACGTCACCACGAGGTAGGGGAGCAGCGTCACCGCCAGGATCTCCCACCGCCAGTGGTAGAGCCGTGCCGGGAACGACGCTTGCCTGCTGGTCATTTCCGTGTTCCTTCCGGTCAGCCGGCGGCGCAGAAGGCCGCCGAGGTGGAGCGAGAGACGTCCGGCGGCGATGCCGAGCACGAGGGCCGCGACGACCGCCAGCCCGGGCGTCATGTCGGGATCCGGGTCTTCGGGGCGGGCTCGGGCCGGAGGTCGCGGTCCCGGCCGAGCTGCCAGGTCCAGCGCCACCCCGCCCAGATCGCGACGACCGAGCCCAGCAGGACCAGCACGAAGGCCTGGCCGACGAGACCGTCGAGGGGTGCCAGCCGAAGCAGCACCAGCAGCGCCCAGACCTGCGTGGCGGTGAACGGAATGACCAGCCCGGCCGCGTAGACGCCCCGGCGCCAGCGGCTCTGGCGCGGTGCGGTGGTGTAGGGGTCCATGAATGCCCTCCTCTGCCCGTGGATCCAGGAAACCTCCGGCTCGCCGCGCGGTCTGTGTCAGCTGACACAGAAGGCGGGATTCAGCTCGCCAATCGTCGAAGTTCGGCCAGGCGGTGGATCGTCACCTGTCTTCTGCCGGTGCTGATCACGCCCTGGCGCCGCCGAACGCACGTCGCGCGCCCAAGAATTGCGGGAAACTGTCACGGTCATCGCAGATTCGACGGGGCGGGGGCGCTCGTGGTCGGGGCCACGTCCTTCTCGAGGTACAGCCGCTGCCTACTGCGGATCGGAACCGTGCCGAAGCGCTCATCAGGGACCGCTGGAACCCTCGGTGACCGTCGAGTGCTTTTATGGTCACCGAGGGAGACTGCGCGTCGATCGCAGTCAGCTCGCGACGTCCCATGGCGCGCATTCCGACGACGACCTTCTCCCAGCCCGGCGTCCGGCGGACGATGCGTACGTGCGCGGTGACCGCCAGCCCACAGTCCGTTGGGCTTTCGTTCCGGCTCGGTTCCCGGTACCTCCGAGCACGCGGTGGATCACTTGCGAGGCGGCGAGTGTGAGCGAGTCGGTGCGTTTCGGCTGTGCGTCTCAAAAATCGGCGAGCGCGGGAGAACGGTGGTGCGCTTCAGCGTTGTATCTGGAGGACGGGATGCGGAGCTTCCTGTCGAATTCTCGATGGCGAACGCGCGCCTTCCGATGTGAACTGAAGTTCAGTAACTCTCAGTTGCCCGCAGGACGTTGCCACCCTGTTCGCGAGGATCGCCGGAGTATCAAGCGTCGATCTGCTCGTCGAGTCGATGACAAGGAAATACTTGCCGTCGAGGATCAGGTGGGCCAGACCACCGTCTTTGGCGCGCTGCACTGTGCCGTGCAGGTCTGGGGCTGGAGCGCAGAGCACCTCGATGACCTCGTCCAGAAGGGGAAGCGATCGCGCGGCGACGCCGCAGTCCCGCTCCGGTGCCACCACGTTCTGGTCCCGGAGCCAGCGTGAACCGAAACTGTCTGCAGAAAGCGGTTCCCCGCGTGGCCGCCACTTCGGGTGCCCGCCCGAGGCGCCCAGTGTTCAGGAGTCGGCTGAAGTACCGAGCCGGTGCACGCGGCGCGTCGAGTACGGCACGATAGGCGATCATGTGGGTCCTTCGGACGAAGATCACTTGGCGAGCGTGTTTCCCTCCTGTTGCCGACACGCGGGTTCAGCGCCACCCGCCCACTGGCCCAGTCTCAATGAGATGACGTCATCGTCCTCAGAAGGAGATTCCTCCCTGGATCTCGCGGGCTTGTACGACGTTGCCCGAGACGCTGCCGGTCACAGAATTTACGACGCCGCCCGTTTCGGCCTGGTTCTCCACCCGAACTCGTTCCCATTCATTGTGTAACTCTTTGGCGAACTCGGGATCTTTGGATTGCGCTTCAGATATTTTATCTCGCAATTTCTTAATTGCCGGCGTGTCTTCGGCTACGCCTTCCGCGGCTTCGAGAACGGCTGTTGCTTCGGGATCGTCCGAGAATTTCTTCTTCACCAGTTTGTATAGACTGATCACGGATCGACTGGCCAATGCGGCCGCGATGGAGATGAGTACCGGCTCGGGCATCGAACACATCACTTCCTGTCCGGTCGAAGTGTTTCTTCGACAGTTCGACTAAGGCTCTGTAAAGAGCTCAAATAATTCTGCCACGCTAACCTGTCGTGAGCCCAGTCGCCGACGAAGCCGGCAAGAAGTTCCGGCCAGTCGGGTCCGTGCGTGGCGAGAACGACCTGCATCGCGAGCTCGCCTTCGGTCACTTCCCGGTGCTCCAGGTCGGCTGCAGCTTCCCGCACCAACCTGCGCCGATCCTGGAGCACCGATTTCCAGTACAGCGGAGCATGGAGCTCAGTCAGATCGGGCTGTGGTCCATATCCCTTCGTCAAGACCTCGCCGAACTCTTGGGCTGATGCGCGGGTGGAATTGGCGAAATGCGCATAGGTGTCCTGTTCGAGCGTTCCCGTCACATGGGCCGATGTGGGGTCTTCAGAGAGCCTAGTCAGGTCCACCAGCAAATCTTCGTTGTTGACCGGCGGAAAGAGTGGCGATTGTGCGTCACAGGTGATCGCCATTGCCCCGCCCCCCCACGTAAGATACCTTGCCGGTGGCATCCCGCCTGCAGGCATGTCCTACCACCGAAAAGTCCCCGAACTCGTCGAATGCCCCGCCGACCATCCGTCGAGGGATTCCGCCACGGTCAGCTCCTGTCAATAGGTCCGATGCGTATCGAAGATCCTGTCGCTCGATCGCTTGCACGTCGTCATCGACGAAGAGAACGGTTCGCCACCTGCGCCGGCGGGCAAGCACGAGAGCGCAGTTACGCTTCCGACTGATGTCCGTGGTAGTGGTGACGCACGGATGGCGGAATACCCGGAGCAGCGCTTTCCCGGGCCCGGCGGCATATCGAGCACAATGCAACCGTCTTTCCCTAAGGATAGTTCGGCCGCCTTCGCGGTCGTGTGACCGCTGGCAAGTACCACAAGCGTCGCACCGGCGTTCCTCGCAGTGCAGGTGGCACGGAGGAGCGCATCTGCGCCACGCCCTGACGGTACGATGATGCCATCAAACAGCGGTAAGGGTGCCGAAGGGGTGGTAGCCCTGTAAGTGCCAGGACGAGGCATCACAATAGACCCGCCATCTCTGCGGTACATGGTGAGACTGCCGAAGTGTGGACCCAACTGCCGGAGATAACAAGCTGCGACCCCACGAAAAGTACGCCGTCGAGCCACATTGCCATCTCGGGCACTGTCATGTCTGCTCCTTATCGACGACTAACTCTCGAGTTCATGCACGCGCTGATCGACCTCTTCAGCCTCTGGCGCCCCAAGGTCGGCGTAGATGGCTCGAGCCTGCAGCCAGTAGTCGCGGGCCAGCTCTACGTTTCCGTCTCCTTGATGCAAGGAAGCGACACCTTCACACGCCTGAGCTTCTTCGTATCGGTCACCGATTTCCTGTGCGATTTTGAGCGCTTCCTCATGGAGACCGAGTACGATTTCCGTTCGCGCAAGCTGCCGACTGCTGTTTCCGAGTCCGTTGAGCGCCGCGGCCACTAGCGCACGATCACCCGACTCCCGAGCGAAAGTCAACGCCTCGTTGTGATAATCGTGCGCCTCGCCGAAGCGCCCCAGGCGCTGAAGCGCCGTGCCCACGTCATTGAGCGCATATCCCTGCCGAGGCCCGTCGTTCGTCTCGCGGAACACTGACAGAGCCTGCTGGATGTGGCCGACGGCCTCGTCGAACCGGCCCAGCCGGATCAGCACCAGTCCCATGTTGTTCAGGGCCTGGCCGTACCCGATCCGATCACCTTCTTGCTCGAACAGCCGCAAAGCAGCAGAGAGGCGTACGAGGGCGTCGTCATAACTCCCGAGAAGCGTGAAGACCAGGCCGAGGTCGCTGAGCGCGAAAGCCTCTACCATCGGCTGACCGACTTGCCTCGTTGATTCCAGCGACTGCTCCAGGTAAGCAACGGCTTCTTGGTAGCGGCCGAGTCGCTGGTACACGGTTCCGAGGTTGTGCAGGGCGCGGCCGACTGCGACTGGCTCGTCACGTTCCTGACCTGCCGCGACCGCAGCGGTGTGCAAAGTGACGGCGTCCTCGAAATGACCGTGGCTGTCAAAGAACCGGTAGAGGATCGTGGACAGGGCGATTGTGAAGATGGCCCAACTGCTGTGTGATGTGTGCGCAGCCATTGCCAGGAGCGCGGCTCGCTCGGCCTCCAGCCAATGGACCGCCTGCGTGTCGTCGGCCAACGGTGCGCTGCCTTCAGTGGGAACGCGGGGGCGACGATCGCTTTCCTGCGGGTAGAGGATGTCCATTGCGACCGAAGCAGTGGCGAGGAAGAAGTCGAAGAGCCGGCGGCGAACGGCCTCCTGTTCATCTGTCGACTCCTCGTTCTTGGCGAGGTCGGCGGCGTAGACCCTGATCAAGTCGTGCATCTGGTATCGGCCTGTTCGCGTGCGCTCGACCAGGTGCGACCGCGCCAGCGAGTCGAGTAGCCGCCGTGCTCGCAGCGAAGTCGTACCCAAGAGTGTGGCTGCGCTCACCGGCTCGAAATCGCGCCCGGGATGTAGACCGAGCAGGCGGAATGCTCGCGCCTGCTCGGTCACCAGGTTTCGATAAGACCAGGAGAAGACCGCTCGCACCGCCGTGATCGGGTCGTCTCCCGCGTCGAGGGTCGCTAGCCGCTCCTGCTCGTTCTCGAGATCGCTGGCAAGTTCGGCGAGCGACACCTCCGGGTTCATCTCCGCCAAGTCAGCTGCGATCCGCAACGCGAGCGGAAGCCGGCCGCATTCCTGCACGAGCGTCGCCACGGCGTCGGGTTCGGCGTCCACCCGTGTGCCGATCAGCATCCGCAGCAGATCGATCGCCTGTGCGGAGGGCAGCAAGTCGAGATTGACACGTCGTGCGCCGTCTCGGGACACCAGCCCCTGCAGCACACTGCGACTCGTCACCAGCACGACGCAGGACGAGGTTCCTGGAAGCAGAGGCCTGACCTGTTCGGGGCCGGCCGCGTTGTCCAGCACAATCAGCATGCGCCGCCCAGCGAGCAGGCTGCGGAACCGCGCTGCACGCTCATCGACGTCCAGTGGCAGGTCCTCGCTGGGCACTCCCAACGAGCGCAGAAACCCCGCCAGCGCGTCCGCGGCTGAAACTGGCGTGTGCGGCCCGAAGCCGCGGAGATTCACGTAGAGCTGTCCGTCGGGAAACTGGTCACTGACTTGGTGCGCCCAGTGTATTGCGAACGCGGTTTTCCCCACACCGGGCGTACCTGAGACAGCGGAGATCACCACAGCCGCCGTCGGCGTCGGTTGGTCGGAAGCGGCGAGGAGCAGGTCGAGTTGCTCGAGTTGCTCGACGCGGTCGGTGAACGCATGCACGTCTGGAGGAAGCTCGTGCGGGGGCGACTGGACCGCGGGTTGCGACGGATGTAGGTGAATGCCTCCGGCGATTGATCCGGCCTGGACCACTGTACCGGCCATCCCCGACATTTCGTTGGCGCGGTCGGCGTCGTCCCTCGTCACCTCGCCCCTCCTTCGCCAGTGCCACCCGCAGGCCTTGCACCTCGGAGTGGAAGGCGCAGTCGATCAATATCGTATGGTGTCAATAATTGTAACAACAAGAGGTCAAGAAGGGTGAGATGATCTCATCGAAATTGCGCCAGTGTGGGCGGGTGATGTTGGACCCCTATGGCAGCGACGGGAACTGGCGTGAAGAGAGGTGCGGAGTACGACACCCCGCTCCGCTGGCTACGCCGCTTGGGCGAACTTGCCTTCGCGCTCCTCCTCGACAGCTGGCGAGCACTCGCCGTATCACTGCAAGCCCCGCAGGTCAGCGCCATCGTCGGTGGCGCACTCGTCCTCACCCACCTCGAGCACGGTCGACTGAACTGAAATTTGCTGATATCACCTCAACGGGGGAGCTGTACCCTAGGACAGCTGAAATAGGCGGGTTGATTGTCAAGTCAAATGTGGTGGCCGTGACGGACTCAGACTCTAGGCCTGAACTCTGAAATTTTCTCACTGGAAGGTGGCGAAGCCGTGTCCTCAGTCGCGCCGCGGGCGCTCGCCCGTCGCCTCAAGGGGCTGCGCGAGGAACAGTGGCCCGACGCCGGGCTGACCCAGGCGCACCTCGCCGAGGCGTTCGGCGGCGTGAGCGTCTCGCTCATCTCCTCGTGGGAGAACGCCGAAAAGCCGACCCGGCCGCCGGTCAGGCGGCTGGAGGCGTACGCGACGGTCTTCGCGACGCGTCGGTCCTGGGAGGGCGGGTACCTGCGGCTCCTCCCACTCGAAGAACTGACGGACGATGAGCGCGACCAGCGCAAGAAGCTGCTGGACGAGCTGCTGTGGCTGCGGGAAGGCCGCGAGCCCGTCCGGGCGGAGACCGGGGTGTCGGACCTCTGGACCTTCGACGACCCGGAGCACCGGATCACGATCGTCTGCGCCCAGCTGCCGGCGAAGTACCGGCGGCACCTCAGCTACGCAGATCCGGAGAGTCCCGACTTCGTGTCGCTGTACACGTACGCGGACCCGGACGCGTTGATCGAGCTGTTCGGCCACATCCGGGCGCGCAACCCCGGAAACCCGGTCACCTTCCGCACCAGCGAGGGGCTCGAGCCCGATGACTACACGAGCCACCTGGTCCTGCTGGGCGGTGTCGACTTCAACAGCGTGACGAAGGACGTGATCGAGCGGGTGGACCTCCCGGTCGAGCAGGTCGGGCGCGCGGAAGACGCCGAGCACGGCGGGTTCCGGGTCAAGCAGAACGGCCGGTCGGAGCTCATCGAGCCGCAGCTCGACGACGAGGGACACCTGCTGGAAGACGTCGCGCACTTCTACCGGGGCGTGTCTCCGTTCAACCGAAAGCGCACGGTGACCGTGTGTAATGGTATGTACGGTCGAGGCACGCTGGGCGCCGTGAGAGCGCTGACGGACAACCGATTCCTGGACCGGAACACCGGCTACGTGCGGGAGCGGTTCGGCGACGTGGAATCCTTCAGCATCATCAGCCGGGTGCTTGTCGTGGGTGGGCAGGGCCTGACCCCCGACTGGACCGTCGAGGAGAACCGGTTGCACGAGTGGCCCGAGGCCGCCGCGTGACGCGCGGCAGCACGAGTCCCACCAGGAACCTGCTGGCGCACTTCGAAACCGGATTCCCTGCCCGAACGGCGCCGGATCATCAGCACGACGATCGAGCGGGTGCTCGGGTCGAGTATCGAACCGGCGCAACGGGCGAGGATGGTCGCGGCGCTCAAGGCTTCGATCGGGCGCAGCCACCTGATCAGTCCGGAGCTGTGCGTCAGCTACCTCCAAGCCTGGCAGCAGGACTGCGTACGCTGGCACAAGCACATCCGCGAGCTGCGGCGCGACCATCGCGGCCGGGTGGGCATCGATCGCGCGCTGGCCACCCTGGAACTGGTGGCCTCCTGCCGGTCAATACCGGCTTGACGCGCCGATCGCCCTCGGCTCGCCCCGGGGGGCCGGCGTGACCAGCGCCAGGTCCTTGACCAGCACGTAGCAGCGTTCCGGCACTTTCTGGATGTGTCCGTTCGGCAAGCGCTCCTGTGCGTAGCAAGTCACCGTGCCGTGGCCCCAGTCCTCGTACTCCAGACTGTCGTAGAACTGAGCCGCTATCGGGTTGTCCGTTCGGACTGCCAATGCGACCCGATCGAAGCCGCTCTCGACGAGGTGTCTTTGCGCTTCCTCGACGAGCGCCGTGCCGACGTGGAGCCTGCGCAGTTCGGCGTGAACCTGCAGGTGCATGAGCAGCGGGACCCCGGGGAGGTGCTCCTGGATCGGGAGCTCTTCGGCCTCGTCCAGCCATAGGTACACCGAACCGGCCGGGCGGAGGCCGAGGTGCGCGAAGAACAGCACGCCCCGCTTTTCCGCAGGTGTCGCCACCGGTCGAGGAGGAATCCGCCGTCGCCGAGGGCTGCGGCGAACGGGATCAGGTCTGCGGATCGGGCCCGCCATACGTGGGGCTCGGTCATCTGCAGCGACTCCGTTCTCCGGCTGCTTCCATAGTGCCGGAGGCGGCCCGGAGTTGACCAGGTCATCCGGCCCTGACCCTGCTTTCGTCGGTGCTCAGGCGGCCGCGGTGAGGTCGTAGACCGTCACGCCGTCCACCGTCGTCGACCGGTACGTCGACGCCACCCACTCGGCGATCCGCTGGGCCGCGTCCGAACCACTGGAACCCTGCATCGTCAGGCCGTCGCCGAGGAAGTAGTGGATCCGTCCGGCGGCCACGTACTGCTGGAACTGCTCCAGTGTCGGGTACGGGTCGGTGCCGTTGAAACCGCCGACTGCCAGCACCGGAGCACCGCTCGCCAGCTGGTAACCCGCGGCCGCGTTCGACAGCACCGTCGCCGCCGTCCAGGTGTAGCGGGACGCGTCCTGCCGCAGCAACGCCGTGAGCGACGCGCCGGGCAGCGTCGTCGACAGCAGGGACCCCGGCCCGCCGCCACGACCGCCGCCGAAGCCGCCGCCCGGACCGCCGAACCCGCCGGGGCGACCGCCGAAGCCCGAAGCCGGGCCCGCCGATGGGATCGCGCCTTCGTGCGCCGTCGCCGCGGTCGCCAGCGTGTACGCGCCCGTGCCGGACAGCAGGACGACCAGCCCGAGGACCGCGACCGACGAAGCCGCCCATCGCGTCAGGTGGGACGCGAAGAACAGCGCCACCGCCGCCAGCAGCCCGCCGATCAGCACCGTCGGGGCCAGCCACGGCTGCCACGTCGAGTCCGACAGCAGCAGGTACGCGGTCAGGGCCGTCAACGCCACGCCACCGCTCAAGACGCCCGCCGCCGACGGACGCGCCCGCAGCCGCCACAGCTGGACCGCCGCCGTGCCCACCAGCGCCGCGATCGCCGGCGCCAGCGCGACCGTGTAGTACGGGTGGATGATCCCGCCCATGTAGCTGAACACCAGCGCCGTCACCAGCAGCCAGCCGCCCCACAGCAGCAGCGCCGCCCGCGATCGGTCGGTGCGCGGGCCCCTGCGCGTGAACCACAGGCCGGCGCCCAGCGCGAGCAGCGCCGCCGGGATCAGCCACGCGATCCCGCCCGCCATCTCGCTGCCGAACAGCCGGGTCAGGCCGGTCGAACCCCACCCGCGGCCACCACCGCCGCCGACGCTGCCGACCTCGTCACCGGTGATCCGGCCGAAGCCGTTGTAGCCGAAGACCAGCTCCCACAACGAGTTCGTCTGCGACCCGCCGATGAAGGGCCGGTCGGCCACCGGCCAGAGCGCGACGACCACGAGGTACCAGCCCGCCGCGGCCAGCGTCGCCGCCAGCGCGCCCAGCAGGTGCAGCAAGCGCTTGCCGAGTGCCACCGGCGCGGCGACCAGGTACGCCACCGCGAAGGCCGGCAGCACCAGGAATGCCTGCAGCATCTTGGCCAGGAAACCGAACCCGATCGCGACGCCGGCCAGCGCGAGCCAGCGCGGGCTCGCCTTCTCGAGCGCGCGGACCACGCAGTGGGCCCCCGCGACCAGCAGCAGCACGAGCAGCGCGTCCGGGTTGTTGAACCGGAACATCAGTGCGGCGGCGGGTGTCAGGGCCAGCACCAGACCGGCGACGAGCCCGGCGGCCGGGCCGGAGGTCCGCTTGACCGTCGCGTGCAGCAGCCAGACCGAGCCGACGCCCATCAGCGCCTGCGGCACCAGGACGCTCCACGCGTTGACGCCGAACACCCGCGCCGAGAGGCCCATCACCCACAGCGCGGCCGGGGTCTTGTCCACGGTGATCGCGTTCGCCGCGTCGCTGGACCCGAAGAACAGCGCCTTCCAGCTCTCCGAACCGGCCTGCGCGGCCGCGGAGTAGAAGGCGTTGGCCCAGCCGGAAGCGCCCAGGCCCCACAGGTAGAGCACAGCCGTGCCGAGCAGCAGGACCGCCAGCGCGGGCCGGGTCCAGCGCGGACGGGCGGGGGAGTGCGGGCCTTCCGAAGGGGCCACGGCGGGTTCGCGGGACGCGAGTGCGGTCATGGCCCCAGCTTCCGGCGCCGAGCTGGGGCCGGGTTGTGCCGCGGCTGTGCGCTCCCTGTGCGGAAAGGGCTCAGCTGCCCGTTTCCAGCCGGGCCTGGGCCGTGCCGATGCGGTGCGTTCGCTGGGCGGGCACGGCCACCGGCAGGCGCACGGCGAACTCCGTCCGGCCGGGCCGGCTGTGCACCTCGATGGTGCCGTGGTGGGCGACGACGACGGCGCACGCGATCGCCAGCCCGAGCCCGGTGCTGCCGGCGGTCCGGGAGCGCGACGAGTCGCCGCGGGCGAACCGCTCGAAGACGTCCGGCAGCAGGTCCGGTGCGATGCCGGGCCCGTCGTCGGTCACCGTGAGCACGGCGCTGTGGGTGTCCTTGGTGCGGGCGAGCGACGTCGTCACCGTGGTGCCGGGCGGGGTGTGCGTGCGCGCGTTGGCCAGCAGGTTCGCGAGAACCTGGTGCAGCCGCTGGACGTCGCCGAACACCAGCACCGGGTCCGGGGGCAGTTCCAGCAGCCACCGGTGCTCGCGCCCGGCGACCCGGGCGTCGCCGACGGCGTCGGCGACCAGCCGGGTGAGGTCGAGGTCGCGCACGTCCAGCGGGCGGCCGGCGTCGAGCCGCGCCAGCAGCAGGAGGTCCTCGACGAGCGCGCTCATCCGGACGGACTCGGACTGGATCCGGCTCATCGAACGCGCGACGTCCGGCGGCACGAGCGCGCTGCCGCGGGCGGCCAGCTCGGCGTACCCGCGGATGGCGGCCAGCGGCGTCCGCAGCTCGTGGCTGGCGTCCGCGACGAACTGGCGGGCGCGCAGTTCGCTGTCGTGACGCGCTTCCAGGGCCTGCGCGACGTGACCGAGCATCAGGTTCAGCGCCGAGCCCACCTGGCCGACCTCGGTCCGCGGGTCGGTGTCGGCCTCCGGCACGCGGATGGACAGCGCCACCTGGCCGCGGTCGAGGGGGAGCTCGGTGACGCGCCCGGCGGTGGCCGCGACGCGCTCGAGCGGCCGCAGCGTCCGGCGGACCGCGAGCGCGCCGAGGAAGGCCGCGCCGAGCACCCCCGCCGCGGCGACGCCGAACAGGATCAGCCCGACGGTGAGCAGCGTGTCGGTGACCGGCTTCATCGGCAGGCCGGTGACCACGACGGCGGCCGTCCCGGCGACCGGCAGCGCCATCAGGCGGTACTCGCCGAGGTCGTCGAAGGACAGGGTGTGCGGCTGGCCGTCGGTGGGCACGGAAAGCATGACGGCCTGCTGCGCCGCGGTCAGCCGCAGGCGCGAGCCGTGTTCGGAAATGCTGTCGTCGTGGACGAGCTGCTGCCCGTCGAAGGTGCCGCTCACCGTGCCGACGTTCTGCCCCAGCGGGTGTTCGCCCGCCTGGCCGTCGGGCGGCGGGCCCGCGTCCGGGGGACGGGCGTTGCTCGCGAAGACGAGCGAGCGCGTCGCCGCGGCGGACAGCTGCTGGTCGATCTGCCGGGTGAGGAACAGGTCGAGCGCGAGCTCGCTGACCACCCCGACGATCAGGCACACCACGGTGAGCAGCACGACCATCGAGCCGGTCAGCTTCGCGCGCAGCGAAAGGCGCCCCCGGCGGGGGTGCGGTGCAACGGTTCGCGCGGCCATGGGGACAGCGTCCGTCCGGGCCGTGTGTGCGGGTTGTGTGCTGCCTGTGAGGCGGCTGTGGGGTGACCGGCCGGTCGCGGATGTCCGCTTCCTCCGGTCACAGGAACGGCTGACGGCGGGCACAGTGCGCACACAGCCGGCCGCCCCACCGTGGATCGCACACCTCGTTAAGGAGCAACACATGACCACACCGCAGGCACCGTCCACTCCGGACCGGACGTGGGGCGCGCCGCCCGCACCGGGCGCGCCGCCGCGGCCGGGCTGGACGCCGGGCAAGAAGATCGCGGCGGGCGCCGTCGCGGTGGCGATCGTGGCCGGCGGGGGAGCGGCGATCTGGGCCGCCTCCTCGTCTTCGGCGTCGACCGGCAGCGCCGCCGGGCCCGGCGGGATGCAAGGCGGTCCGGGCGCTTTGGGTTCGGCGCTGCACGGCGAGTACGTGTCTTCGGACGGAAACGGCGGCTACGTCACGAAGTTCATGCAGACGGGCGAAGTCACGGAGCTGAGCGCGACGTCGCTGACCGCGAAGAGCGACGACGGGTTCTCGAAGACGTACACGATCACGTCGGCGCAGGCGACGGGCCTGGCGACCGGGGACACGGTGACGGTGGTGGCGACGGAGTCGGGCGACACGGCGACGGCGACGTCGGTGACCGACGGCGCGGCGGGCGCGGGCCAGGGCCAGATCCCGGGCGGTGGCCAGGGAACACCACCCTCGGGAGCGCCCACCCGGACCGGCTGACCCAGGTCCCCAGCGCCCCAATGTGGCGTTGGGGGGGGGGCAACGACCCCAACCCCACAAAGGTGGGGGGGGGGGGAAAAAAACAACAA
>NZ_JBFBBQ010000095.1:0-35107 GCF_040682775.1 Amycolatopsis sp. NPDC051106
TGGCGCTGCTGGCACGACCACCAGCCCTACAACCCCGACCTACACGGCCAGCTCAACACCCTCCGCCGACAGGCCGCTTGACATAGGGCTCTCAGTGCACCCGCGGCACAGCGGCCAGCTTCCCGAGCCGGGCCTCGCCCCACGCCGCGACACCGGGCCCGGAGTTCTCACCAAGCGGCCGACCGCCAAAGCGGCGTGCCGCCAACGCGGCCCGGCCAGCACCGCCACGTCCGCGGCGACCGACCCGGCATCGCGAACTGAACTCGGTGCATCCGCGGAACGGCAGCAAGTCTCGTGCGCCGCGCCTTAACCCACGCCGCAACCGCCGAAGCGAAACCCAAATCAGGAAATTCTCACCGAGCGACCGACCGCTAACCGGACAGCGGCGTGCCGGCAGCACCACCCGGCCAGCACCGCCACGTCCACGGCGACCGACCGAGCATCGCGAACTGAACCTCAATGCACCCGCGGCACGGCGGCCAGCTTCCCGAGCGGGGCCCCGCCCACGGCGCGACCACCGGAGTGACACCTGGCCCGGAGTTCTCACCAAGCGGCCGACCGCCAAAGCGGCGTGCCGCCAACGCGGCCCGGCCAGCCCCCGCCACGTCCGCGGCGACCGGCCCGGCATCGCGAACTGAACCTCAATGCACCCGCGGCACAGCCGCCAATTTCCCGCGCCGAGCGTTCTTCAACAGCGACAACGCGACCAGCACACCGGCTGCCCCGATCCCGCCGCAGGCGAACATGCCCGCGTGGAACCCGGCGAGCGCGCCCGCCGGCCCGGGAGCCGCCGCCGAGTTCACCGCGATGATCGTCGACACCACCGCCACCCCGAGCGCGCCGCCGATCTGGAACGCCGCCACGTTGATGCCCGAGGCGATCCCCGCGTCGGCGGAGGTGACGCCGTTCAGCGCCGCCGAGGCCAGGACGACCGGGCCGATGCCCAGTCCCAGGCCGAACACCACCAGGCCCGGCAGCACGGTCGTCAAGTAGCCGGCGTCCGGGGAAAGCCCGGTCAGCAGGAAGCTGCCGACGGCCATCAGCAGCAGCGCGGTCACCGCGACCGGACGGAGGCCGCGCCGGGCCAGGGCGGCCTGGCCGGCGTACGCGCCGATCACCGCCGCGATCGGCATCGCGGACTGGCTCAGCCCGAACACGATCGGCGTGTAGCCGAGCACGCCCAGCGCGTACTGCGAAAGCACGACCGACAAGCCATAGGCGAGCATCGCCATCAAGGCCGTCAGGACGTTGCCGCCGACGACGGTGGCCGACCGGAACAACCGGGCGGGCAGCAGCGGCGCCGCCGACCGACGCTCGACGACGACCGTCGCCGCGGTCAGCGCCAGGAAGACCACCGCGAGGCCGAGCGTGTGGAAGCTGGTCCAGCCCCGCGCGGGCGCCTCGACCAGCAAGTACACCAGCAGGCCCAGGGCCACGGTGGTGAGAACCGCGCCCGTCACGTCGAAGGTGCGGTGCGCCGAGGCGTCCCGGCTCTCCCGCAGCAGCACCGGGCTCAGCGCCAGCATCAGCACGGCGACCGGGACGTTGACGTAGAACAGGCTCTGCCAGCCGAACCAGTCGAGCAGCGCGCCGCCGAGCAGCAGGCCGATCGTGGCGCCCAGCGCGGCGATCCCCGACCACGCGGCGAACGCCCGGTTGCGCTCGCGGCCCTCCGGGAAGGTGTCGGTGAGGATCGCCAGCGCCGTCGGCGCCATCAGCGCCGCGGAAATCCCGTGCAGCGCCCGCGCGGCCAGCAGCAGCGGGCCCGCGGTGGCCAGCGCCGAAAGCAGGGACACCAGCAGGAACAGCGCCGTGCCGATCATGAAGAGCTTGCGGCGCCCGAGCAGGTCCGCGGCCCGGCCCCCGAGCAGCAGCAGGCCGCCGAACGTCAGCAGGTTGGCCGAGAGGATCCACTGCGCCTCGACCGGCGAGAGCCCGAGGTCCGCCGCGATCACCGGCACGCCCATGATCACGGTCTGCGAGTCGAGGATCACCATGAAGTTGGCCGCGCAGAGCAAGATGAGCGCCGCCAGGCGCCGGGGGTCCGCCGGCCGCGCGGCCGAGTCCGGCCGCGCCGATTCTGCGAGGGTCATCCGCGCTCCCATGCTCGTCCAGGTCGTGCGAACGACCGTACGAACCGCGAGGCGGTCGGCTCATCTCCCCGGCTGCGAGGTCAGTCGCCGCGGACCACCACGACCACGCCCGCCGCGATGACCGCCACGCCGGCGACGACGTTGCCGGCGAGCGCGGCCGTCGACGGCTGCGTTCCGGCGGTCTGCCGCAGCAGCCACGGGGAAAGCGCCGCCCACGCGCCGAGCACCGGGACGACCCAGCCGAGGAACCGCAGGCGCCGCGTCGCGGTGCGGGCGATCGCCAGGGCGACCAGGACCAGGCCGACGACGGTGTTGCTCAACGCGAGCACGCCCGCACCGCCGAAACCGGTGACCCAGGGGGCGAGCACGAAGTAGAGACCGGCGAGCAGGACGAGGCCCGCGGCCGCGCCGAGCACTGCGGTGCGCGGCCTGCCTGCGGGGGTGCCGGGCGAAGTCCTCTCCACCCCGGAGAGGTACCCGGCGGTGGCGGCCGGTAACCGGGGCCTGCCCGCAGCCCTCGAAACGGGCAGGCCCCGCACCGGAGCTCAGCAGCCGCAGGTGTAGTACGTGATGTCCCAGTGGTTGCCCTCGTCGCAGTAGAGGTTGCCGGAGCCGGCCTTCCACTGCGGGTAGCCGTCGCCGCGCAACCCGATGTAGCCGAAGCTGTTCTTGATGTAGCTGTCGATGCAGCTGTTGTGCGAGATGTCCACCTTGTAGCCGTTGTAGTGGCTGTAGGTGCCCGACGCGTGGCCCACCTCGGTCCCGCCGGTGATGTTGATCGCGCAGCCGCTGGCTCGCTTCAGCGTGATCACGCCGGTGACCGTGGACTGGTTGATCTGCTCGTAGGACGTGCAGGTCGAGTTCGACCTCGTGGTGCAGCCCCCGCTCGACGAGTGCGTGACCCCGGCGGCGGACAGCTGCGACGCGGCGGCCGACTGGCTGAGCTTGGTGACCTCGACGCTCGCCGACGCCGTGCCGATGGTGGCGAACGCCACCGTCGCGGCCGAAGCGGTCAATCCCACTGCCACGCGCGCGAGCATCCGTTGTCCCGGCATGCCTTGCCTCCTCGGGGTTGCGACGATCGATACGGCGGCAGCCAAATCGGGACGGCCATAACTTCGCCAAACGGCGGGGCCGCGGAACCCGGCGGGAGCGGGTCAGGTCCTGATCTTCGTCAAGACTTCACGAGCCCGGTCCCGGGCCGGGGATTCACTGGTGACGGCGGTCAGCTCCCGCAGAGCGCGCAGCTCCCACAGCGGGAACCCGAGCTCCTCGAACAGGCCGGCCGACGTCCGCAGCAGCCGCGCGGCCTCCGGTCCGGCCCCCTCGCCCGCGTGGGTCCGGCCGAGGCTGAGCAGGGTGTACCCGGCACCGCGGCGGTCCCGCAGCTCCCGGAACACGCCCATCGCGACGCGCAGGTGCCACCGCGCGCCCGCCGGGTCGCCCGCCCGGCGGCGGAGCTCGGCGAGGCTGCGGTGGGTGTACGCGGCGGCGTGCCGGTGCCCGATCTGCTCGAACAGCGCCAGCGAGCGCGTCAGGCAGCGTTCGCCGTCGCCCAGCTCCCCCGCCTCGGTGTGCAGGTCGCCGAGGCTGCGCAGGACGTGGGCTTCCCAGTGCCGTTCCCGGGTGCGGACGGCGCCGCCGAGCGCGCCGGTGAGCAGGTCGGCCGCCTGGTCGCAGCCGCCGTGGCGGCGCAGGACGTCGGCGTAGCGCTTGGCGGCGTGGTCGTGCCCGCGGCCGTCGTCGCACTCCTGGGCCAGCAGCATGCTCACCTCGAAGCTCTCGACGGCGCGCCGCACGTCCCCGACGTCCTCGGCCAGCGAACCCAGCTGCGCCGCCGCGGCCGCCTGCCCGTGGCGATCGCCGCACTCGCGCAGCAGGTCGAGCGCCTCCAGCAGCGCGGCCTCGGCGGCCCGCGCGTCACCGCTGTCGAGGTCGACGTCGGCGCGCGCGGTCAGCACCGCGCCGGTGCCCTGCGGGTCGTCCAGCTGGCGGAAGCGGTTCTCCGCCATGACGAAGTAGTTGCGCGCCTGCCGCGCGTGGCCGTGCTGCAGGTGCACCGAACCGAGGTTGTACAGCTTTTCGGCTTCCGCGTGCGGGTCCTGGCGGCGGCGGGCCGCGGCCAGGCCGAGCACCGACACGGCGCGGGCCGCATGGCCGAGCCACGGTGTGCCGGCCAGCGCCGTGCACGCGTCGGCGAGCCGTTCGGTGAGGTCGTGCCAGCCGTGCGCGCCGGCCAGCCGTGCGGCCGCGGCGACGTGGGCGGTCTCTTCGGCCGCCCAGGCCGCCGGATCGGCAGCGACCTGTCGCAGTGCCACGGGATCCGGCTTCGGCGAGCCCGTCGGCGGCCGGCCCCGGGCGTGCTCGGCGAGGGCGAGCGTGACCTCGCAGGCGCGGCGCAACGCGATCCCGTCCGTCTCGGGCGGCACGCCTTCGGTCAGGACGAGCCGGGCGAACGGGGCGACCGCCCAATGCGTGCCGGTCAAGGCCGGCGCCTGGGCGCCGAGCGGACCGCGACGTTCCTCCCCCGCCCAGCTCCCGCCTCGTGCGGCCTCCTGCCGGTCCAGCAGGTGCGCGCCGGCCAGGGTGTCGAGCCGGTCGCGGGCCTCGTCGAGGGGGCGGTCCAGCAGCGCGGCGGCGCACCAATCCGGGACGGGACCGGCGAAAGCGGCGAGCAGGCGCAGGAGGTACCGGTCGGGTGCGGGCCGTTCGCGCAGCGCCGACGTCACGGCGGCGCGGACGCCGAGGTCGCCCGTGGTCAGCTCGTCGAGCCGGCGGCGGTCGTCGGCGAGCCGGGCGGCGAGGTCGGCGACGCGCTGGTGCGGCCGCGCGGCGAGCTTCACCCCGGCGATCCGGACGGCGAGCGCGAGCCCGGCGCAGTGGCCGAGAAGCCGTTGCGTCGCTTCGGGTTCCGCCCGCAGCCGCTCCTCCCCCGCGATCGCCGCCAGCAGCGCCCAGGCGTCCTCTGTGGACAGTCTGGCGACCGGAATCGGCCGCGCTCCGCACAAGCCGGGCAGCTCGCGGCGCGCGGTCACCAGCGTCGCGCAGCCGGGCCCGCTGGGCAGCAGCGCCCGCACCTGCGCCTCGTTCGTGACGTCCTCCAGCAGCACCAGCACCCGCCGGTCCGCGGTGTAGCTGCGCCAGAGCCCGGTCAGGCCGGCGCGGTCGGCCAGCTCCGCGGGGGTCGCGCCGAGCAGGCGCAGGAAACCGGTCAGCACGTTCGCCGGGGCGGCGGGTGCGCCGTCCGGGCCGCGCAGCGAAGCGGTCAGCTGACCGTCGGGGAACCGGCGGCGCGCCCGCCAGGCCGCCTGCACGGCCAGCGCGGACTTCCCGGCGCCGGCGGCCCCGTGCAGCACGACCGGACCCGGGCCGCGCAGGGCCCGGCCGATGTCGGCGAGCTCGGCCGCGCGGCCGGTGAAGTCGGGCACCGCGGGCGGGAGCTGGGCGGGCGGCCCGGGCGTCGTCCAGTCGGTGCCGGCGATCCGGCGGTACACCGCGACGAGGTCGTCACCCGGCCAGACGCCCGCCTCTTCCCAGAGCGCCCGCCGCGTCCGGCGGAGCACTTCCAGGGCCGACTCGCGGCGGCCGACGGCGCCGAGCGCGGACGCGAGCCGGGCGGCGAACCGCTCGTCAGCGGGCCGGGCCGCGACGACCGGGTCGAGCCGTTCGACGACGGCCCGGCCGTCACCGTCGGCGAGCTCCAGCTCGACCAGCTGCAGCAGCGCGGCCGAGCGCCGGTCCTCCAGCCACAGCTTGTGCGCCTCCAGCAGCGGCCCGCCCGCGACGTCGGCGAAGGCGTCCCCCCGCCAGCACGCCAGGGCCCGTTCGAGCGCGCGCCGGCGCTGCGCGCGGTCGTCGGCACCGGAGGACAGCAGCGTCAGGAAGTCGTCCGCGTCCAGCTCCCCCGGCTCGACGGCCAGCGCGTAGCCCCGCGGCCCCGAGCGCAGGCGCTGCCCGGCCTCGGCGGCCCCGAGACCGGGCGAGAGCGTCTTGCGCAGCTTCGACACGGTGACCTGCACGATCGCCGCCGCACTGGACGGCGCGCCGTCCGGCCACAGCTCGTCGACGAGCGTGTCGCGGCCGACGTACTGCCCGGCGCGCGCGAGCAGGACGGCGAGCAGCCGGCGCGGCTGGGCCGCCGACGGCAGCGCGACGGAGGCCGTCATCGGGCCGAGGACCTGGAACCGCACGGCTACACCTCACCCGCGAGATCACCTGATCGAGCGGGGTGAATGTAGCCGCCGGGCGGCTGGCATTTCCCTCGTTCACCCGGATGGCCGACGACGTTGGTTCAGCTGTGCGCGAGCAGCTTGTCCAGCAGCTCCGGGTTCTCCGCCAGCCCGGCGCGCAACGTGTGCTCGCGCAGCGGCTTGAGGTCGCCGTACGGCTGGTTCGCCCAGTCCAGGCGGCCCTGCGGCGGCTCCGGGTCGTACTCGATGGCGAACTGGATGTTCGTCGCGATCCGCCGCCCGGCCAGCCGTTCGGCCAGGTGCAGCGCCAGGTCGATCCCGGCCGAGACGCCCGCCGCGGTGATCAGCCGGCCGTCTTCGACCCAGCGCTCGGCGACCGGGGTCGCGCCCAGGCCGGCCAGCAGGTCGCGGAACATCCAGTGCGTCGTCGCCCGCTTGCCGTCGAGGAGCCCGGCCGCGCCGAGGATCATCGAGCCGGTGCAGACCGACGTCACCAGCTCGGCGCCGGCGGCCGCGGTGCGCAGCCAGGCGAGGAGGCGCTCGTCCGACATCGCCCGCAGCGTCGGCACGGTGCCGCCGGGCACCAGCACCGCGTAGGGCGAGGGCACCTCGTCGAACGTGTGGCTCGGCGCGACGTTCAGCGGCGTGTCGGTACCGACGGTGTCCTTCGTCGCGCCGACGACGACGGTCCGGAAGCTCGGGTCCAGTTGGGCGAGGGCGCTCAGCACCTGGAGCGGGCCCACCAGGTCCAGCGGCGTCAGCCCCGGGTAGACGACGAAAGCGAGGGTCTTCTGCTCAGCGGTCATGGCCCTCACCCTGGCGAGCAGGCCCCGCGCGGTGGGCGCGGATGTCCGAAATCCTGCGAACCGCGTCCGAAGGCCGGTCCGGCTGCTAGCGTGCGATCATGGCCGGCCCACCCAGACGGGTAACGATCGTCGGATTTCCCGACGTCGAGCTGCTGGACGTCGCGTGCCCGGCGGACGTCCTCGACGCCGCCAACCGCCACGGCGCCCGGCCGCCGTACGAAATCCGGCTGGCCACGATCGACGGCCAGGCCATCCGCACGTGCTCCGGGCTGATCCTGCAACCCCATCTGCGGCTCGACCAGGTGGCGGGCGACCTCGACACGCTGATCGTCGCGGGTGGCTGGGGCAGCACGACGGCGGCGTCCGACGAGCGCGTGCTGGCCCACCTCCGGCGGCTGGCCCAGACCAGCCGGCGGGTGGCGTCGGTGTGCACGGGCGCGGAGGTGCTCGCCGCGGCGGGCCTGCTCGACGGCCGCCGCGCGACGACCCACTGGCGCTGGGCCGCGAAACTGGCGGACGCCTACCCGGCGGTGACGGTGGACCCGGTGCCGCTCTACATCCGGCACGGCAACGTCTACACGGCCGCCGGGGTGACCAGCGGGCTCGACCTGACCATGGCGCTCGTGGAGGCCGACCACGGGCCGACGCTGGCCCGCGAAGTGGCCCGGTCGCTGGTGACGTACCTGCAGCGGCCGGGGAACCAGGCCCAGGTCAGCCTGTTCCTGGCCGGCCCGCCGCCGGAACACCGCGAGGTCCGCGACCTGACCGCGTACATCGCCGAGCACCTCGACGAGGACCTCGGCACGCCGGCGCTGGCGGCCCGCGCGGGGATCAGCACCCGCCAGCTGACCCGCCTGTTCGACGCGCACCTGGGCACGACGCCGGGCAAGTACGTCCGCACGGTCCGCACCGAGCAGGCGGCGCGCCTGCTGTCCGGCAGCGACCTCCCCCTGGCGACGATCGCCCGCCGCTGCGGCTTCGGCTCGACGGAGACGCTCCGGCAGGCCTTCCTCGACCACTTCGACACCCCGCCGTCGGCCTACCGGCGCGTCCACGTCCGCCAGGCCTACGGCTGACCCCGTGTCGACCCCGCAACGGGAGGGTCGACACGCGTGACCGAAGGGACGACACGGCGCATCGGGACGAACCGGGCCGTCGGCGGCCCCTCGCGCGGGGCGGGGAATCCCGCTGTCAGGATGTGCGCGTGGACCGCCCCGACCTGGATGACGACGCAACCGGCCCGATTCGCCGGATCACGGACGAGGTGTCCCCTTCGCCGGCCGGAACGCCCCGCAAACCCGTCCGCCGGACTCCGCCCGACAGCGCGCGCCGCGCCGCCGACCCCGCCCGGCGCCGTGCGGACACGGCACCACAGCGGGTGCCGGGCACCGGCTCTCACCGCGTTCCGGCCGGGGACAAGCGGACCGACACCGGGCCCCAGCGCGCCGCCCGCCGCGGAGACACCGGGCCGCAGCGGGTCCCGGCCGGCACCAAGGCGCGCACCGCGAAAAAGCCCGAGCCCCAGCCCGAAACCGGCCACGGGCACGGCCATGGACACGGGCACGGCCCCGCCGCCCCCGCGTCGAAGCGGGTCCGGCTGCTCCTGATCTGGCTGCTCGCCCCGCTCGCCCTCGCCACCGTCGTCGGCATGATCGTGCTCTACCCGTGGGGCAAACCCGACCCGACGAGCGTCGTCCCGCAGGGCACGCCCGTGGCCGCGAGCATCACCGCCACGAACACCGGTCCCTGCCTCGCCCAGGGTCAAGTCCAGGTCGGCGACCAGACGGACCCGAACGCGAAGCCGTGCCTGACCGCCGACCTCACCATGACCGACGGCCCGGCGAGCGGCAAGCAGCTCAAGCTGACCGTGCCGATCGAACCCAGCACCCCGCGGTTCTCCGCGGGCGACGCCGTCGTGCTCGCCTACAACGGCGGGAACGCGAGCGACCCCGCGAGCTTCCAGCTGGTCGACTTCCAGCGCGGCACCCCGCTGCTCGTGCTCGCCGCGCTCTTCGCGGTCGCGGTCCTGGTGCTCGGGCGCTGGCAGGGTCTCGCCGCGCTCGTCGCGCTCGGCCTGTCCTTCCTCGTGATCGCGCTGTTCATCCTCCCGGCCATCCTGGCCGGGGAGAACCCGCTGGTCGTGGCGATCGCCGGGTCCGGCGCGATCATGTTCATCGCGCTCTACCTGACCCACGGGCTGACGGCGAGAACGTCCGCGGCCGTCCTCGGCACGCTCGCCAGCCTCGCCCTCATCGGTGTCCTGTCGGCGATCTTCTCCGCCGCGGCGTCGCTGACCGGGCTCGACGACAGCACGTCGACGCTCATCGGCTCGCTGGGCCACGGCATCGACTCGCGCGGCCTGCTTCTCGCCGGCGTCGTGATCGGCGCGCTCGGTGTGCTCGACGACGTCACCGTCACCCAGACCAGCGCCGTCTGGGAGCTCCGCCGGGCCAACCCGGACCTGAGCTGGCAGGAGCTGTACCGCTCGGGCCTGCGGATCGGCCGCGACCACGTCGGTTCGGCGGTCAACACGCTCGTCATGGCCTACGCCGGGGCGGCGCTGCCGGTGCTGCTGTACTCGTCGATCTCCGGCGTCGGGCTGGGTGCGCTGCTCGGCAGCGAGGAGATCGCGCAGGAGATCATCCGGACGCTCGCCGGCAGCGTCGGCATCGTGGCGGCCGTCCCGGTGACGACGGTCCTGGCCGCGCTGATCGCCTCACGCGAGCCGGCGACGTACCTCAGCGGCACCACGAAGGCCGTTCCGTCCCACCCGTGACACCCAGCGCACCCCCGCCGCGCCGGACCAGCGAGCTGCGCGAGGAGCTCAGTCGAGAGTCGCCACGAACCGGCTGACGGCCTCCATCGTGAAGCGCTGCACGTACTTGCCCGACGGCGCCGCCGACGCGAGCCGGTAGAGCGGGCGGTCCGCCACGCCCGAGCCGCGCGCCTCGGCCTTCAGCTCGGCGACCAGCAGTTCGCCGAACACGAGGCCGTTCGCCTCGACGTTGTTCATCAGCGCGTTCGCCAGCTTCCGCAGCTGCAGGACGCCCAGCTCGCGGCCGCCGGTCCCGGAGAACACCGCGAGGTCCACCTTCCCGACCTTGCCCCGCCGGCCGGCGTTGACCAGCAGGCTCACCGTGCGGGAGCCGCGGACGTCCCCGATCACCAGGTCGAGGCGCGTCGCGGTGACCAGGTCGACCCGGCGCAGCCCCCAGGTGCGCACGAGCAGCGTCGAGCCCTCCAGCCAGACGCGGCGGCGGATGCTGACCGCCATCACGTACAGCAGCGGCAGCGCGATCACCAGAGCGACGATCAGCCCGATCAGCGTGCCGCCGATCAGCCCCGCGACGCCGCCGAACGCCGCGGCGACGATCACCACGCCGATCAGCCCCGAGATCCCGCGGCGACGGCGTCCGCGCGGGTCTTCTTCGAACAGCGCGATCCGTTCCGATGACGCCTCTGTCTCCTCGGCCATGCTCACGCCCCTGTCCCGGTGAGGAACGGGTTGCCCGCGCGTTCCCGCCCGATCGTCGTCGCCGGACCGTGACCCGGCAGCACCACCGTGTCGTCCGGCAGGCTTTCCAGCAGGTCGCGCACCGACTCCGCGTCGGCGCCGCGGCCGACCGACCCGGCGAACAGCGTGTCGCCGGTCAGCGCGAGCCGCCCGCCCTCCGGCGTCCCCAGGTCCAGCACCACCGATCCCGGCGTGTGCCCGGGCACGTGCCGGACCTCGACGGCCAAACCGGCGAAAGTGCCGGTTTCGAGCGGCACGCTGGCCCCCTCGTACAGCTCCGCGTCGCCCGCGTGCAGGTGCAGCGCGACGCCGTGTTCGGCCGAGAGGGACGCCGCCGAGGCGACGTGGTCGGGGTGCCCGTGGGTGGCCACCAGCGCCGCCGGGACCAGCCGGTGCTCGGCGAGCGCGGCGGCCAGCGGCGCGGCCACCTCCTGCCCCGGATCGACGACCACGCACGGCCCGCCGGCGGCCTCCGCCAGCAGGTAGCAGTTGGCCTGCAGCGGGCCGCTGCCGAACCCGACGACGAGCACCGAACGCCTCCCGGACTTCCGCGCCGGATGGCGCCGATCACGATCGGGTTGAGACTAGCGGGCCCTGTACATGGTCCTCACAGGCTGTGCCCATACACTGCCGCTACCTCAGACGTGTGACACGAGCGGAAACCTGGGAGGGTACGGGGTGGCGACCAACCAGCAGCGCCGCGAAGCTGCGAAGCGCAAGCTCGAGAGGCAACTCGAGCGCCGATTGGAGCAGCAGAAGCGACGCAGGAGGATCGGCGCTGGTGTCGTCGGCGTCGCTGTGCTCGTCGTCGCGGGCGTGGTGGTGTGGATCGTGAGCGCGAACGGCGGCGAGAACACCGACACCGCGGCGTCGTCGTCGGCCGCTCCGCCGCCGACCGACCTCCAGATCCCGACGCAGCGCACGGCGCTGCCGAAGCGGGCCACGGCACTGCCGAACCCGACGACGTGCGACTTCAAGGCCGACACGACGGGCAAGGCGCCGAAGAAGGTGAACCTGCCCGACGGCAAGAACGTCCCGTCGACCGGCACGGTGAACGTGACGCTGAAGAGCACCGCGGGCGACATCCCGCTGACGCTCGACCGGGCGCTCGCGCCGTGCGCGGTGCAGAGCTTCATCAGCCTCGCGAAGCAGAACTTCTACAACGACACCATGTGCCACCGGCTGGGCACCGAAGGCCTGCAGATGCTGCAGTGCGGTGACCCGTCGGCGACCGGCGACCCGACCCAGGACGGTCAGGGCGGCCCCGGCTACACGATGCCGGACGAGGCGTTCCCGGAGATCAAGTACGGCCGCGGCATCCTCGCGATGGCGAAGACGTCCGCGCCGAACTCGGGCGGCAGCCAGTTCTTCATGGTCTACGGCAGCGCCGAGGGCCTCCCGGCGGACTACTCGGTGTTCGGCAGCATCAGCGACGAGGGCCTGAAGGTGCTCGACGCGGTCGCCAAGGCGGGCATCGCGAACCCGAACCCGCAGGACGGCACCGGGGCGCCGACGAAGCAGGTCAAGTTCACGGGCGTCACCGTCCAGTAGTGACGCGGCGCATCGAGCTGAACGGGGACCCGCTCGGCCCGGACGCCTTCGTCGCGGGAATGACCTCCTACGGTCACTTCACCGCGATGCAGGTCCGGGACGGGCGGGTCCGCGGGCTCGCATACCACCTCGAGCGGCTCGCCACGAGCACGCGCCTGCTGTTCGGCGCCGACCTCGACGTCGACCTCGTCCGGTCCTACGTCCGGCGGGCGATCGACGGCGAACCCGCGCTGTCGGTGCGGGTCATGGTGCTCACGCGCTCGTTCGACGAGCCGATGCAGCCGGAGATCCTGGTCCGGACGCTCCCGCCGCACCCGCCCGAACCGGCGCCGCTGCGCCTGGGGACCGTGCGCTACCAACGGGATCTGCCGCAGGTCAAGCACCTCGGCACGTTCGGCCTGATCTACCACTCCCGCCAGGCCGAGCTGGCCGGCTACGACGACGCGCTGTTCGTCGATCCCGCGGGCCGGATCAGCGAGGCCTCGATCTGGAACGTCGGGTTCCTGGCCGGCGACACGGTCGTGTGGCCGGAAGCCGCGGCGCTGCCGGGAATCACGATGCTGGTGCAGAAGGAAGCCCTGCGCCGCCTGGGCGTCCCGCAGGAGACGCGTGAGGTCCGGCCCGCCGACCTCCGCGACTTCGACGCGATGTTCGTGACGAACTCCGAGACGCCGGGGCGTGCGGTCGCGTCCGTCGACGACCTCGTGCTGCCGCCCGCGGACCGCGCGGTGGACCTGCTCGCGAAGGCGTACGAAACCGTGCCCTGGGACGAGATCTGACCCCGGGCCGCGCGCCCCTCCGGACCGCACGATCTGAACCGCGCCCGATCCCGCCCCGTGTAGAGGGGCAACACCGGAACCCGCCGGGGTCACCGGGGAGAGGGTGGGAGAACCATGGCCGGAAACCGGGTTCCCGCGGTGCGCCGCGTTCTCGGGCGGGCCGGGCAGGCCGGGGCCGCCGGGGCCCTCTTCGCCGTGCTCGCCGGCGGCCCGGCGCTCGCGCAGGCCACGCCGCCGCCCCCGGTCAAGTACTACATCGTCCCGCACGCCGACAACCCGGACGACATCACGCTGTTCAAGATCGCCGAACGGGCCCTCGGCGACGGGAACCGGTTCCCCGAGATCTTCCGGCTCAACCAGGGCCGCCCGCGCCCGGACGGGACGCCGTTCACCGACCCCACCGCCATCGAGCCCGGCCAGGTGCTGCAGCTGCCCGAGGACGCCCAGGACCCCGCCGTGCGGTTCGGTCCGCTGCCGGCCGCTCCCCCGGTTGCGCCGCCGGCGAAACCCGCCGAAGAGGCTTCCGGCCTGGGTGTCGGGCTCGCTTCGGCGGTCAGCGGCACCGGTGGCCTGCTGACCGGCCTGCTCGCCGGGCTGTGGTGGCGGCGGCGCCCGCGGATCGACCCGGAGTTCGCGCCGGTCGAGCCCGGCGAAGAGGACGACGACGGATCCGGCTCGGTGAGCGGCACCCTGCCGATCCCGATCGTGCCGCCCGAAGTGCTGCACCCGGAACCGGTCACCACCGAGCTCGCGATCATCGTGCTCGACACGGCCGAGACCCAGGTGGTCGCCGCGGTCCGGCCCGGCTCGCGGTTCCACTTCCGGCTCGGCGGGAAACCCGACTTCGCCGACAGCTCCACCGTTCTGGTCGTCGACGACGAGAGCGACAGATCGTGACGGATCCCCGGGTGGCCCCCGGTACGCAGAGGGTCACTCTGCGCTGAACGGATCAACCGGCGCCGGAACACTGGCCTTCGGCCCGCCGGTGCCGCGATAGTCGGATGATGACCTCGGATCCCTTCGGGACGCTGCGGAAGACGCTCTGGATCGGTGGGGCCCCGTGGACGGGGAAGTCCACCGTCGCCCGGCTGCTGGCCGCCCGCCACGGGCTGGCGACCTACCACCACGACGACCGGACCCGCCCCGCCGCCACCCCGGCCGACGACGTCCCCGCCGGTGATCAGCTGACCGCGGCGCTGGCCGAGTTCCGGCAGCGGTTCGAGCGCGCCCTGGAGGAGCTGCGCGCGTGGGAGTCACCGCGGCCGATCATCGCCGAGGGCCGCGGGCTGCGGCCGGAACTGGTCGCCCCGCTCGTGGACTCACCGAGCCGGATGGTCGTGCTGGTGCCGACCGAGCTGTTCCGCCAGCACCAGCTGCGGCACCGATCCGACGAGCCGGCGATCCCGCGGCAGCGGAGCCGGCTGACGCGCGACCGGATGCTCGCCGCGCAGGCCGTCCGCTCGGCGCGGGAGCTCGGCATCCGCGTCATCGAGATCGACGGCCGGCTCGATCCGGCCGGCGTGACCGACGTGGTCGCCGAGCACTTCCGCGAGCACCTGGACGCCTGACGACGTTTTCGTCCCGCTCTGTCCGTTGACCGGATGCGGAACGGCCGCCGAAGATCGATGATCGACACCGTTTCTCCGTGCGGCGAAGGAGCTGGGTTCTTGGGCGTCCAGGAAAGCGCTTCACCCCGATTCGGCGAACGTCACCGAATCGGCCGAACGCATCGTCACCGGTTTCGCACATCTACGCCGTCCGAGTGGTTGGCGCGCCCACCGATGAGGCGCGGCGCATCGGTGCTCGCCGTGGCCTGCGCGGCTACCCTCGTCACCACGATGCCCGCCGACGCCGCCGATCGCTGGACCGTGAGCCTCACCGGCGCGGTGACCGCCGAGGTCGCCCGCACCGGCGAGGGCGGCCTGACGTTCGCGGTGTCCCGCGACGGCGCGACCGTGCTCGCCCCCGCGCCGCTGGGCCTGCGGACGAAGACCGCCGACCTGACCCGCGACCTGCGGTTCGCCCGCCGCACCGACCGGGTCGTCGACGAGCACTACACGATGACCACCGGGAAGCGCCTGCAGCGGCACGCCCGGGCCGCGGAGACGACGTTGTCCTTCACCGGTTCCGGCGAAACGCAGCTCGACGTCGTCGTGCGCGCGGCCGCCGACGGCGTCGCCTACCGCTACGTGCTTCCCGCGGGCGGGACGATCACCGGCGAGGCCTCGTCGTTCGCCCCGCCCGCGGCGGCGCCGGCGTGGCTGCTGCCCTACTCCCCCAACTACGAGAAAGTCCGCGTCGAGACCACCGCGGGCGGCGCGGCGGCGGGCGACTACGGCTTCCCGTCGCTGTTCGACACCGGCGACGGCGGCTACACCCTGCTGACCGAGTCCGATGTGGACGGCCGCTACTCGGGCGCTCGGCTGGCACACGCGACCGGCACCTCCACGTACACCATCAAGCTCGCCGACGCCGCCGTGACCGGGGCCGGGTCGTTCGCCACGCCGTGGCGGGTGGCGATCACCGGCGACCTGGCGACGGTCACCGAGTCCACTTTGGTCGACGATCTCGCGCCGCCGTCCGAGCCGGCCGACACGTCCTGGGTCCGGCCGGGCAAGGTCGCGTGGTCGTGGCTGTCCGAACACGACAGTCCGGGCGATCCCGTGCGGCAGAAGCAGTACGCGGACTTCGCCGCGCGCAACGGCTGGCCGTACCTGCTCATCGACGAAGGCTGGGACGCCGCCTGGGTGCCGGACGTCATCCGCTACGCCCGCGCCCGCGGCGTCGAGGTGATCCTGTGGTTCCGCTGGACCACGCTCGACACGCCGGCCGAGCGCGCGAAGTGGCTGCCGCTGGTCAAGTCGTGGGGCGCGGCCGGGATCAAGGTCGACTTCATGGACTCCGACACGCAGGCGCGGTTCGGGTTCTACGACGACATCGCGAAGGCGACCGCGGCGCAGCACCTGATGATCAACTTCCACGGCGCGACCGTCCCGCGCGGCTTCCAGCGCACCTGGCCGCACGTGATGAGCTTCGAAGCCGTCCGCGGCGCGGAGCAGTTCAAGACGCGGGCCGCGACCAACACGATGTTCCCGTTCACCCGCAACGTCGTCGGCAGCATGGACTACACGCCGACCGCCTTCGTCGTGTCCGATCGGGACACGACCGACGCGCACGAGGTGGCGACGTTCTTCGTCTACGAGTCGGGCTGGCAGCACGGCGCCGACAAGCCGGAGAACTACGAAGCACGGCCGGAAGCGCTGCACACGCTCGACCAGCTGCCGACCGTCTGGGACGAGACCCGGCTGCTGTCCGGGCGGCCCGGACGCGAGGCCGTGTTCGCGCGGCGCTCGGGCGAGCGCTGGTTCGTCGGCGGCATCTTCGCCGGCCCGGCGACGAAGACGACGGCGTCGCTGGACTTCCTCGGCCACGGCCGCTGGCTCGCCGACACGCTGCGCGACGGGCCGGGCGGGCTGGTGCGCGAGAAGTCGACGGTCACGGCGGGCGGGCAGCTGACCGTTCCGGTGGCCGCGAACGGCGGGTTCGTCACGGTCCTCTGTCCCGTGCGGCCCGGCCGGACGTCCTGCGACCAGGAGGTCCGGCAGGTGCCCACGACCCGGCTGAGCGTCACGCCGCCGACGGCCGAAGGCACGAGCGTCGACGTTTCGGCGACCTTCGAGCTGCCGGAGGGCGGCGCGTCGCTGTACGACGTCGACCTGGCACCGATCGCCCCCGCCGGCTGGCGGGTGACCGGCGAGCCGGTCTTCCGGCCGGTGCTGTCCGCCGGCGAGAAGATGGCGGGGACCTGGCGGTTCACCGGCGGCCCGGCGGGCACGACGGAGCTACCGGTCGCGGCGACCTACCGCTTCCGGGGCGACCCGGAGCAGCGGCCGGTGCACGTCGAGGCCGCGACCAGCGCGTTCATCCCGCCCCCGGCGCCGGCGGGCACCGCCCGGGTCAGTGCGCTGCCCTTCCTGGCGTCGTCGAACGGCTGGGGCCCGGTGGAGCGCGACCGGTCCAATGGCGACACGTCCGAGGGTGACGGGCAGCCGCTGACCATCGCCGGGAAGACCTACGCGCACGGCCTGGGCACCAACGCACCCAGCTCGGTGACGGTCTGGCTCGGTGGCGCGTGCACGGCGTTCTCGGCGGTGACGGGGCTCGACGACGAAGTGGGCAAGGAGGGTTCGGTGGCCTTCCGGGTGGTCGGCGACGGCCGCCTGCTGGCGTCGACCCCGGTGCTCCGCGACGCCGACGGCGCGGTGCCGCTGACGGCCGACGTGACGGGCATCCGGCGGCTGACGCTGGAGGTGACCGACGGCGGCGACGACGGGGACTACGACCACGCCGACTGGGCCGACGCGACGGTGACCTGCACCTGAGTCAGCGGTGGGTGAAGCGCGGAGGGCGCCGCTCGAGGAACGCGGCGACGCCCTCCGCGTAGTCCACTCCGTGCAGCGCTTCGGACCGGATCTCTTCGACCTCCGCGTCCGAGGTCTCCTGCCCCGCCACGATCTTCTCGATGATCCGGTTCATCCCGCGGATCGACGCCTGCGAGCGCGAGCAGAGCGTCGAGACGAACTCCAGCGTCGAAGCCTCCAGCTCCTCCGGCGCGAAGACGTCGTTGAGCAGCCCGATCTCGCGGGCCCGGGACGCCGTGATCAGCTCACCCGACAGCAGGAAGTACTTCGCGTGCGCCGGCCCGACCAGCGACACCAGCTGACGCGTCGAATCGAAGTGGTAGACGATGCCGAGCTTCGCCGGGGTGATGCCGAACCGGGACCCCTCGGCCGCGAAGCGGAAGTCGCAGGCGACCGAGACCTGGCAGCCGCCGCCGATGCAGTTGCCCTGGATCATCGCCACCGACGGCTTGCGCATCGCGGTCAGTGCCGCGACCGCGCCTTCGACCGCCTTGTCGTAGCTCGCCGCGCCGTCGGCCGTCGTCCGCAGCTCGCGGAATTCGCTGATGTCCGCGCCCGCCGAGAAGTGCTTCCCCGCGCCCGCGATCACGAGCACCTTCAGCGCCGGGTCGGCCTCCACCTCGGCCACCACGTCCGGGAGCGCCGCCCACATGCCGTAGGTGATCGCGTTCATCTTCTCCGGCCGGGTCAGCGTGAGCCGGGCGACTTCGCCGTCGCGCGTCAGGTCGAATCCGTCGGTCATGCCTGGCACATTAGCTTCTCGCCCTGAGCGAAAAGTGCGGTGTGTGACACGGTCGGGTGGCTAGCTTGGGTCCATGGCGATGATCGAGGTGGGCGGGACGGCGTTCGGGTACGACGAAGCGGGCGAGGGGCCCGCGGTCGTGCTGCTGCACGCCGCGATCGGCGACCGCCGGATGTGGGACGCCCAGTTCGCCGCGCTCGCCGCCACGCACCGGGTGATCCGCTACGACCGCCGCGGCTTCGGCGAAACCGCCGCCGGCCCCGGCGAGTTCGCCCACTACGAGGACCTGCTGGCCCTGCTCGATGCCCGGGGGATCGAGCAGGCCGCGCTGGTCGGGGCGTCGATGGGCGGGGCGTGCGCGCTGGACGCTGCCCTGGCCGCGCCGGAGCGGATCACCCGGCTCGCGCTGCTCGGCTCGGGCCTGACCGGGCACACCTGGCCGGAGCACATGCAGCGGGACATCGCGAAGCTGACCGCGGAGGTGCTCCCGGAGGGGCGCCTCGCCCGCTACGCCGCCCGCGAGCGCGAGGTCGACGAGGCCGACGTCCGGGCCATGGCGGACGCCAACATCCGTTACCTGGTCGCCGGTCCCGACCGGGACGTGGCCGTGCTGCCGGCGGACATGGTCGCGCTGGTGCGGGACATGTGCGAGCAGGTCTACCGCCGCGAGTGGACCGCTCCACAGTGGACGGAACGGATCCCGGACACCCGGCACCGGCTGGCCGACATCACGACGCCCGCCCTGGTGGTGATCGGGACGGCCGACGCGCCCGGTCTCGTCGAGCTTTCCCATCACCTCGCGGCGTCGCTGCCGAACGCCGAGCTGGTGGAACTCGCCGGCACCGGGCACCTGCCGTCGATGGAACGGCCGGAGGAGGTCACCGCGCTGCTGCGGAAGATCCTCTGACCCGGCTCAGGTGAAGATCTTCTGCACCTGGTCGGAGATCTTCGCGACCAGCTCGGAGAACTGCACCACCCCGCCCAGCAGGCCCTTGACCTTCTCCCAGCGGCTGCGCACCACCGCCGGCTCCGCGGCGTCGCCCTCGCGCAGGTCGGTCGCCAGATCGGTCAGCGTGTCTTCCAGGACCTCCTGCTTCGCGAGATCCTTGCCGCGCACCTCGGCCGTCAGCCGCTCGATCAGCTCCAGCAGCGACGAGACCGTGACGTCGGCACTGCCGCCCTCGATACCGGTCTGGGTGATCCGGCCCGAGTTGTCACCGCCGATGCTGACCTTGTTCGTGATCCGGTGTCCCATCAGGCCTCCGCTCCGGCCGGGCGGCCGGTCGTCCGGGTCGGGCCGCGCCGCCCGGTCTGGGTGATCGGGGCGCGGTTGTCGCCGCCGATGGTGATGTCGTTGTTGATGACGACCGCCGCCTGCTCCTCGAACTTCGCCGTCGAGAACCCGGCGTCGCCGAGGAGTTTGCCGATCGTCGGCAGGAGCCGGCTTTCGATGATCTTTTCGTACCGTTCGATGTCGACGAGCTGGAAGTAGTCGGTGAACAGGTTCACCGACGCGAGCTCGCGCAGGGTGCTGGCCGCGCCGTAGCGCTCCGGGTCGAGCACGCCGGCTTCGCGCCTCGGCGGCCGGATCCACGATGCCAGGTTCGCGATCCGGCCCGGCAGGCTCGCCGGCAGCTCCAGCCAGGCGAGCAGTCCCTGGCCGAACGGGCGCAGGGACTCCTGCCGCATCTTGTCGACCGCCCGGTAGTCGGCCCGGATCGGCGGCAGCATGAACGGCGTCCACTCGACGTACAGCGTCGTGTCGTCCACGGCCACGTGCAGGAACGTCGTGAGCACCAGTTCCCGGTCCCAGGTCTCCACCTGGAAGCACAGGTAGTAGCGCGCCCACTCCTTCGGTTCGCGCCGGATCCGCTCCACATCGGCCTCGGTCAGCCGGGTGTGCGGCGGGTACTCGATGTCCGGCAGGTAGGACGCGGCCTCCCCCAGGTGGTCGACGAGCTCGGAGGCCGGGGTGAACACCGCCTCGGTCACGGTCAGCCCGCCGAGCCGGCCGTCCGGGGACAGCGCGGCCGAGCGGCGCAGGTCGCCGATCGCGCCGCGGATCTCCTCGTACAGGGATTCGGTGGTGAGCTCGCGGTGGTCCGCCGGGTCGGTCTCGCCGTCCTCGATGCGCTCCAGCGGAATCGCCATGGACCAGGCGTCGCGGCGGAAACCCGCGCCCACGAAGGGTTTGTAGCCGCGGTACACCACCAGCGGCGCGCCCGGCGCGCCGGCGAACTCGTCGATCCGCTGGTACCGGGCGAGCTGCGCGCGGAAGTCCTCGGTGAACAATCCGGTGAGGCTGCCGCTGTCGGGGGCGGGCGGGGCGAAGCGCTTGAAGCGGGTGGTCAGGAGGTTCCACACCGACCAGCGCTCGAACGTCACGACCATCAGCACGACCACGGCGAGCACGATGCCGATGACGAACCGGGCGGTGTCGCCACCCGAGGAGTCTTCGAACTCGACGTCGGCGTAATACCGCGACGAATAGCTGCTGCGGCCGGAGCCGAAGAGCTCGTCCGAGTAGGTCAGCAGCAGCCAGACGACCACGACGACGGCGCCCACCAGAGCGAGCGTCTTCGGGTTGAACGACCGCTCCGTCGCGTTCGCGTTCTTCCCCGCCCGCGCGACGACGAGCACGACCGACAGCACGATCCAGCCGTAGAGCAGCGGGTTGTCCCACGACAGCCCGATGACGACGGCCATGAGCAGCACCAGCAGGCCGTCGTAGTTCTTCCGGCGCGCCCGCGCCCGCACCGCCTCGGTGAGCACGCGGCCCGCGTCGAGGCCGGGTGACGGCGGCACCGGCCGGGTCGGCTCGACGAGGAACTCGGTGATCACCCGCCTGCTGTAGCGGGGATCGAGGTAGGAGGCCGCGCACAGGTAGCGCGTGGTGTCGTCGGCCGAGCCAGGGGACATGCTCGCTCCCTCGGGGTTTCCGGAAAGGCCACCCTTGCAATTTGCGAACCGTAGCATGCACAAGCGGGACAAGTGACGGTATTTCGGACACCGGAATCGCCCCGGGACCGTTCGTTCGACAATTCCTTCGCGCGCGCCGAGACGGGTTATGACAACAGCTTCGCGGTCAGTTCCCCGCGGCTGCGGACGTCCGCCTTCCCGAACACGGACTTGAGGTGGTCCTGCACGGTGTGCGCCGAGATGCCGAGCCGGCCGGCGATGTCCGAAGTGGACAGACCCGCCAGCACCTCGCGGCAGACGTCACGCTCGCGCGCGGTCAGGCCGTAGGCCGCGAGCCGCACGCTCAACAGCTCCGTCCCCGACGCCCGGGCCACCGTCACCACCGTCTCGTCGTCGGCGGACCCGGTGACCAGCCGGCTCGCGTCCAGCACGATCCAGCCGCCGCGGGCATCCCGGACCCGCGCGCGAAAAGTGCCCGTCGCCGCCGCCCGCGCGCCGGTCACGACCGCGCGCACCAGCACCGCGAACCGGCCGGCGGCGATCGCGTCCAGTTCGGACCCCCAGACCGCGGCCGCCGCGGTGGCCGCCCGCTGCCGGCCGTCCGGGCCGGCCACCACGATCGCCGGGTCCGCCCGCTCCCCCGTGTCGCGCGTGCGCGCGGCCACCCGCGTCGCCGCCGCCACCGCCGGCGCGATCGCCGTCAGGAACTCGGCTTCGCGGTCGCTGAACTCGCCGCGCCGCACCAGGCCGGCCGCGCCCCACGACGTCCCGTCGACGCGGAACACCACGCGCAGCTCGTGGCCGAGGCCCAGCGGCCGCCAGATCTCGGTGAGCCGCCCGCTCCGCTCGGCCTCCCGTCGCGGCAGGTCCGAGAGCCGGGCCACCGGCACCGGCCGGCTCGCCAGCTCGGCGAAGGTGTGGGGCTGGGCGCCGTCGTACTCGTACGTCGCCAGCAGCGGCTCGTACCGCGCCGGGATCCGGGCCCGGCCGCTGGTCATCGAGCTGATCACCGCGGTGTCCGGGTCCAGCGACGCCCAGCACGTCAGCTCGGCGGGCACCACGCGCTCGACCAGCTCGATCGCGGCGGCGTGCAGCTCGGCGACCCCGAGGCCCGCCGTCGCGAGTGCGGCGATGTCGCGCCGCGCGCTCTGCGCCCGACCCTCCCACATGGACGCAGTATGCGCCGCGAGCGGGCTGGCGGGTATCCCACGATTCCGGGATGGCTCCCCGCTCCCGGAGTTTCCAGACTGGCGGCATGACCCATTTCAGCGCCCCGGGCGAAGGCCCGGAACTCGATTCGACGGACGCGCGGATCACCGTCAAGATCGGCGCCGAGCACACCGGCGGCGCCTACGAGCTGTTCGAGGTCGACGCGCCCCGCGGGCCGTCGGTCCCGCCGCACACCGAGCCGTGGGCGAAGAGCTTCTACGTGCTGCACGGGCGCATCACGGTCTACGCCGACGGCGAGCTGCACGACCTCGGCCCCGGCGCGTCGACCAGCATCCCGGCGGGCGTGCGCAACACCTTCACCGTGCACACGCCGTCGGCGAAGTTCCTCGCCGTCGCCCTCACCGGTGCGATGGGACGCTTCTTCCGCGACGTCGACCAAGCCCCACCGGAGCGGCTCCCGGAGATCGCGAGCCGGCACGGCATAGAACTGGCCCGGCCGTGAACGCCGTCGTCCAGGTCTTCGCCGGGATCGCGGTCCTGGTGCACCTGCTCGCGTTCACGTGGGAGGTCGTGCTGTTCGAACGGCCCGGCGTGCACCGGGACCTCTTCCGCATCCCGTCGGAGAACCTGCCCGCCACGCGGCTGTGGTCGTTCAACGTCGGGTTCTACAACCTGTTCCTCGCCGCCGGCCCGGTCGTGGGAATCGTCCTGCTGCACACGGGGAACGCGACCGCCGGGCAGGCTCTGGTGCTCTACTGCTGCGGGTTCATGGCGCTGGCCGGAGTCGTCCTCGGCGTCTCGGATTTGCTGGCCCTCAGCCGCCCCCGGGGCGCCGGCCGCGGTGGCGCGCTCGCGCAGACCCTGCCGCCGCTCGCCGCCCTGGTCGCCGCGCTCTTCTAGGGTCGCGCCCCGCAGGTCAGGAAGCCGACGTCACGCGGTAGACGTCGTAGACGCCTTCCACGCCGCGGACCACCTTGAGGACGTGGCCGAGGTGCTTCGGGTCGCCCATCTCGAACGAGAACCGGCTGACCGCGACGCGGTCGCGGGAAGTCGTCACTGACGCCGACAGGATGTTGACCTTCTCGTCGGCCAGCACCTTCGTGACGTCCGAAAGCAGCCGGTGCCGGTCGAGCGCCTCGACCTGGATGGCCACCAGGAATACCGAGGACGCCGACGGCGCCCACTCCACCTCGACGAGCCGCTCGGGCTGGGACTGGAGATCGCCGGCGTTCGTGCAGTCCGTGCGGTGTACCGAAACGCCGCCGCCACGGGTCACGAAACCGAGGATCTCGTCGCCCGGCACCGGGGTGCAGCAGCGGGCGAGCTTCGCCCAGACGTCGCTCGCGCCCTTGACCACGACGCCGACGTCGTTGGAGCCGCGGCGGCGGGTGACCGTCGAGGGAGTCGCGCGCTCGGCGAGCTCCTCCTCCGCCGCGTCGACGCCGCCGATGAGCGCCACCAGCCGCTGCACGACGTGCTTCGCGCTGGTGTGGCCCTCCCCGACCGCCGCGTACAGCGACGAGATGTCGGCATGGCGCAGCTCGGTGGCCACCGCGCCCATGGACTCCGCGGAGACCAGCCGCTGGATCGGCAGGCCGACCTTGCGGATCTCCTTGGTGATGGCTTCCTTGCCGCCCTCGATCGCCTCGTCGCGGCGTTCCTTGGCGAACCACTGCCGGATCTTGGCGCGGGCCTTCGGCGAACCGGCGAACTGCAGCCAGTCCCTGCTGGGGCCGGCGTTCTCCGCCTTCGACGTGAAGATCTCGACGACTTCGCCGTTTTCCAGCTTGCGTTCCAGCGCCACCAGGCGGCCGTTGACGCGGGCGCCGATGCAGCGGTGCCCGACCTCGGTGTGCACGGCGTAGGCGAAGTCGACCGGCGTCGACTCCACCGGCAGCGTGATCACGTCGCCCTTCGGCGTGAAGACGAAGATCTCGCGCGAGGCCAGTTCGTAGCGCAGCGACTCGAGGAAGTCACCCGGGTCCGCCGCCTCGCGCTGCCAGTCGAGGAGCTGGCGCATCCACGCCATCTCGTCGACGTCCACGGCATTGCCGTTGTGCGTGCCCTTGGTTTCCTTGTAGCGCCAGTGCGCGGCGATGCCGTACTCGGCGGTGCGGTGCATCTCGTAGGTGCGGATCTGCACCTCGAGGGGCTTGCCGTCCGGGCCGATCACCGTGGTGTGCAGCGACTGGTAGACGCCGAACCGCGGCTGCGCGATGTAGTCCTTGAACCGCCCGGGCACCGGCTGCCACAGGGCGTGCACGACACCCATCGCGGCGTAGCAGTCGCGGACGTCCTCGACGAGGATCCGCACGCCGACGAGGTCGTGGATGTCGTCCAGGTCGCGGCCGCGGACGATCATCTTCTGGTGGATCGAGTAGTAGTGCTTCGGCCGGCCCTCGACCTTCGCGGTGATCCGCGACGACACGAGGTTGCTGGTCAGGTCGGTGATGACCGACCGCAGGTAGATGTCGCGCGAGGGCGCGCGGTCGGCGACCAGGCGCACGATCTCGTCGTACTTCTTGGGTTGCAGGATGGCGAACGCGAGGTCTTCGAGCTCCCACTTGACCGTGGCCATGCCGAGCCGGTGCGCGAGCGGGGCGAGGACCTCGAGCGTTTCGCGGGCCTTGCGGGCCTGCTTCTCCGGCGGCAGGAAGCGCATCGTGCGCATGTTGTGCAGCCGGTCGGCGAGCTTGATGACCAGGACGCGGGGATCCTTGGCCATCGCGATGACCATCTTGCGGATGGTCTCGGCCTCGGCGGAGGTGCCGAGCTTGACCTTGTCCAGCTTCGTGACGCCGTCGACGAGCTCGGCCACCTTCTCGCCGAAGTCGGCCTTCAAGCTCTCGACGGCGTAGCCGGTGTCCTCGACCGTGTCGTGCAGCAGCGCCGCGACCAGGGTCGTGGTGTCCATGCCCAGCTCGGCGAGGATGGTCGCGACGGCGAGCGGGTGGGTGATGTAGGGGTCGCCGGACTTGCGCCGCTGGTTCCGGTGCAGTTCCTCGGCGACGTCGTAGGCGCGCTGCAGCAGCCCGAGGTCGCCGTTGGGGTGGAGCTCGCGGTGGATGACGGCCAGAGGTTCGAGGACCTGCTTGACCGGGGCGGCGCGCTGCGCGGTGATCCGCCGGGCGAGACGGGCCCGGACCCGCCGGGTCGCGGACGGGTTCGGCGCCGCACCGTTCGGCTTCGGCGGCTGGGCCGCCGCCTGCCCGTTCTGCGGGGCGCCCTCTTTCGCGGGCACCGCGGCGTCGAGCTCCTGGCTCACCCGCACCTCCTGCTGCTCGTGCGGCCTTCGAACCACCAGGGTAGCCGTTGCGCCTCGCGGCCCTCTCGGGTGCGCCCGTTCAGGGGGATGCCAGGCCCGCGACCTGCGGATTCACCCGTTCACCCGGCGTGGCGAACCCGTAACCCGCGTGATTCCGGACCGAACTCGCGTGACTGGAGCCGGAACTCGCGAGTTCCGGCCCCGATCACGCGAATTACGGACCTGATCACGCGAGTTACGGGTTCAGCAAACCTGCAGGGCGTGGACCTTCCGGTCGCCGAGGACCGCGCGGCCGCCCAGCGCACCCAGTTCCAGGACCACCGACACGCTGTCGACGACGGCTCCCACGTCCTCCAGGAGCTTGCCCGTCGCCGCGACCGTGCCGCCCGTGGCCAGGACGTCGTCGAGGATCGCGATCCGCTGGCCCGGCCGGACGACGTCCGCCGGGAGCTCGACCGTCGCCGTGCCGTACTCCAGCGCGTAGTCCACCCGGCCCGCCACCTTCGGGAGCTTGCCGGGCTTGCGGACCAGCACCACGCCGAGGCCGCGGGCGTACCCGACGGCCGCGGCGAGGAGGAACCCGCGGGCCTCCACGCCGGCGAGCGCCTCGACCCCGGGGTCGAGAGTGCCCGCCAGCGCGTCGGTCACCGCTTTGAACGCGCCCGCGTCCGCGAACAGCGGACTCAGGTCGCGGAACAGCACGCCGGGCTCCGGGAAGTCCGGCACCTCGGCGATCAGGCCGAGGGCGTCGTCCAGCTGCACGTCAGCGCTTCCGCTTGCCCGCGGGCTTGCCGGCCGGGCGCTGCTTCTGGATCCGGGCGGGGACGCTGGCCGCGGCCGCGTACGCCTTTTCCTTGCGCAGTTCCTTCGCCAGGGAGTCGTCGTCCGAAGCGTCGAAGTCCTCGGCGCCGGCTGCCTTGCGCTCCTGGCTGGCCCGGCGCTGCTGCACCCGCTCGGCCTGCTGCCGGTACTTCGGGTCGCGCATCTTGAAGTCGACCAGCAGCGGCGTCGCCAGCGCGACCGACGAGAGCACGCCGACCAGGGTGCCGGTGAGCTGCACCAGCGCCAGGTCCTGCAGCGTGCCCGAGCCGAGCAGGACGTACCCGACGATCAGCAGGCCCAGGATCGGCAGCAGCGCGATGAACGCCGTGTTGAACGACCGCATCAGGGTCTGGTTCAGCGCCAGGTTCGCGGCCTCGCCGTAGGTGCGGCGGGTCAGCCCGAGCAGGCCGCGCGTGTTCTCGCGGACCTTGTCGAACACCACCACCGTGTCGTAGAGCGAGAACCCGAGGATGGTCAGCAGGCCGATCACCGTCGCCGGCGTGACCTCGAAGCCGACCAGCGAGTACACGCCGGCGGTGACCAGGATGTCGTGCAGCAGCGAGACCAGCGCCGCCACGGCCATCCGCGCGTCGAAGTAGATCGCCAGGAAGATGACCACCGCGACGAGGAACACCGCGAGCGCGAGCAACGCCTTCTGCGAGATCTCCCCGCCCCAGGACGCGCTCACCGCGCTGTCGCTGATCGTCTGCGCGCTCGGCTGCCCGTTGGCGTCCTTCGGCCCCAGGTCCTGGAACAGCACCTGCTTGAGCTTGCCGACTTCGCCGGCGTTCAGCGTCTCGGTGCGGATCTGGATGGTCGACGCGGCACCCGTGCCGACCTTCTGCGTCTCCGCGGCCGGGTGGCCGAGCGCCTTCTGGAACGACTCCTTGGCCTGGTCCTCGGTGATCACGCCGTGGATGCCGGCGGCCGGCATCTGGATCTGCGTGCCGCCCTCGAACTCGATGCCGAGGTTGAAGCCGCGGATGACCATCGACGCGAGGCACACGAGCACCAGCGCGCCGAAGAACACGTACCAGCGCTTGCGCTTGCCGATGACGTCGAACGCGCCGGTGCCGACGTAGAGGCGGTGGAAGACGCTTTCCTTCTTGCCCGGCCGGACGGCGGCCTTGGTGTTGCCTTCGGCGTCCGTGCCCAGTTCTTCGACCCCCACGTCAGGCCTCCTTCACGTTCGCGCGGCCGACCGTGGTCGACTTCTTCCGCTGCGAACCCAGTTGCTGCACGGCGCCGAGGCCCAGGTTCCTCGGATTGGACAGGAACGACGACTTCGACGTGGACACCATGGCCACCAGCGGGTGCGTCACCAGGTACACGACCACCAGGTCGAGCACCGTGGACATGCCGAGGGTGAACGCGAAGCCCTGGACGTCACCGACCGCGATGACGTACAGGATGGCCGCGGCCAGGAAGCTCACGCCGTCCGAAGCCAGGATGGTGCGCCGGGCGCGGGTCCAGCCGCGGGGCACCGCGGACCGGAACGTCCGGCCCTCCCGGATTTCGTCTTTCAGCCGTTCGAAGTAGATGACGAACGAGTCCGCCGTGATCCCGATGGCGATGATCAGGCCGGCGATGCCCGCCAGGTCCAGCGTGTAGCCGATCCAGCGGCCGAGCAGCACCAGCACCGCGAACACCAGTGCGCCGGACAACGCCAGCGACAGGATGGTGAGCACGCCGAGGAGCCGGTAGTAGAACAAGCAGTAGACGAAGACCACCAGCAGGCCGATGCCGCCGGCGATCAGGCCCGCCTGCAGCGAGGCGAAGCCCAGCGTGGCCGACACCGTGGTGGCGTCCGACGAAGCGAACGACAGCGGCAGCGAGCCGTACTTGAGGATGTCCGAGAGGTCCTTCGCCTCGGACTGCGTGAACTTGCCGGTGATCTGGGTGTTGCCGTCGAGGATGGCCACCTGGATGTTCGGCGCGGACACGACCTGCGTGTCGAGCACGAACGCCGCCTGCTGGTTGACGTTCTTCGAGGTGAAGTCCGCCCAGGTCTTGGTGCCCTCGCCCTTGAAGCTGAGGTTCACCACCCACTGGCCGCGCTGCTGGTCGTAGCCCGAGCTCGCGTCGGCGATCTCGGTGCCCGGCAGGAACTCCGGCTCCAGCAGGTACTTGTACGTGTCGTGGTCACCGCAGGCGACCAGCGGCAGCTTCGGGTCGTCGTTGCCCTCGAGCGGGTCCTTGGCGTTCGGCGCGCAGGTGAGCGACGCCATCGCCTGCGTGACGAGCTCCTGGTTCGCGGTGCCGTCGGCGCCGATCAGCTGCGGGTTCTGCCGCAGCGCCTTGGCGGCCTGGATCTCCTTGGCCGTCTGCTCGTCGACCGAGTCGTCCGCGGGCGCCTGGCTCGACGCGGGCGGCGGCGGGGTGCTGCTGCTCGGCGGGGCCGGGGTGGTGCTCTGCTGCTGCGCGGGCGCCGCGGCGGGGGCACCGCCACCACCGGCGGCCGGGCTCGACGGCGGGGCGCTGGAGCTGGCCTTCGGAGCGCCCGAAGACGGCGGCGCCGAGCTGCTCGGGGCCCCCGTCGGCGTTCCTGTCGGCGTGCCCGTGGCCGGCGGCGGCGTGGTCTGCGGCGGCACGACCGGCTGCGTCGCGTTCGCGACGACCTTCCGGAAGCCCAGCTTCGCGGTCTTGCCCAGGTTCTTCGCCTGGTCGCCCTGCTCGCCGGGGACGGTGATGACGACGTTGCTGCCGTCGAGGAGGACCTCGGTGCCACCGACGCCGATCCCGTTGACGCGCCGCTCGATGATCTGGCGCGCCTGGTCCAGGGACTCCCGGGTGGGCTGGCCACCGTCGGGGGTGCGGGCGGTGAGCGTGACGCGAGTGCCACCCTGCAGGTCGATGCCCAGCTTCGGGGTCGGCTTGTGGTTGCCGGTGAGGAACACCAGCGCGTACAGCACGATCACGATCAAGGCGAACAGGGCGAGATAGCGTCCCGGGCGGAGATGCCCGGCTGAAGCTGCCACGGTGCTTCGGTCTCCTCGGACGGGGTGGACCCCCAAGTTGCGGTGCCCGCCCGGAGGGTTACCGGGAGGGACTGTGTGCGATTCACTCCCGGGCGCGGGTATGACGGCGGACACGCACGCAGCACCGAGACAGTACTCGGTGCTGCGTGAGCCCGGCGTGCGAGGCCACACCGACTTTCGTCGGGCGTTTCCGCGGCCACGCCCAGGGTGCCGCGGGGGTTACTTCTTGCCGTGCTCCAGCGGCGGCGCCACCTGAGCGGTGGTCTGCGGCTCGTCTTCGTTCTTGATGCCGGCACCCGACTCGATGAGCGACTCCTCGGCGGGGGCCTCCACGACCTCGTCGGCCGAGTCCTCCTCGGTCTCGACGACCGGCTCGACCTTCTCGCGGATCGCGAGCCGCAGCCAGGTGGTGACGACGCCGGGGGCGATCTCGATGTCGATCGTGGTGTCACCGGAGGCGTCGGCGACGGTGCCGTAGAGACCCGAGGTGGTCATCACGCGGTCACCGGCGGACAGGCTGCTCTGCAGGTCCTGCTGCGCGGCCTGCTGCTTCTTCTGCTTTCGCGTGCTCATCACCAACGGCACGGCGAGGACGAGCACGAGCAGCAGGGGCAGCAATAGCTGTTGCATGATTCTCCGTTCGACGGACACCGGGCCCAGCCGAAATGTCCGGTTTTTGGGTATGTGCTCCGGTCAAGTGTGCCAGGTACCAGCGCGGACGCCAGCACCCACCCGCCGGTTCCGGCCGCTCAGTCCTGCTCGAACGGCGAGAGCCCGCCCGGGTCGGGGCGCCCCGGGTGGTCGGCGGGCGGCACCATGCCGAGGTGCTCCCAGGCGGCCGCCGTGGCGACCCGGCCCCGCGGGGTGCGGGCGAGCATACCGGCGCGCACGAGATAGGGCTCGCACACCTCTTCCACGGTGGTCGACTCCTCCCCCACGGCGACCGCCAGCGTCGAGATCCCGACCGGCCCGCCGCCGAACGACCTGGTCAGGGCGGTAAGCACGGCCCGGTCGAGCCGGTCGAGCCCCAGCTCGTCGACGTCGTAGACGGCCAGCGCCGCGCGGGCGATCTCGACGGTCACCTTGCCGTCGGCGCGGACCTCGGCGTAGTCGCGCACGCGCCGCAGCAGCCGGTTCGCGATCCGGGGCGTGCCCCGCGAGCGGCCGGCGATCTCCGCGCAGCCGTCGCGGTCGATCGGGATGTCGAGGATCGTCGCGGCCCGCCGGACGATCAGCTCCAGCTCGGTGTCGGTGTAGAACTCCATCTGGCCGGTGAAGCCGAACCGGTCGCGCAGCGGCCCGGTCAGCGACCCCGACCGCGTGGTCGCCCCGACGAGCGTGAACGGCGCGATCTCCAGGGGGATGCTGGTGGCGCCCGGGCCCTTGCCGACGACGACGTCGACCCGGAAGTCCTCCATCGCGAGGTAGAGCATCTCCTCGGCGGGCCGGGCGATCCGGTGGATCTCGTCGATGAACAGCACGTCGCCGGGGGCCAGGTTGGACAGCATTGCGGCGAGGTCGCCGGCCCGTTCCAGCGCGGGGCCGGAGGTGATCCGGAGCGCCGCGCCCAGCTCGGCCGCGACGATCATCGCCATCGACGTCTTGCCCAGCCCGGGCGGGCCGGACAGCAGCACGTGGTCGGGCGGCACGCCGCGGCGGCGCGCGCTCTCCAGCACCAGCTCCAGCTGCTCCCGCACGCGCGGCTGGCCGACGAACTCGTCGAGCTTGCGGGGCCGCAGCGTGCCCTCGACGTTCTCCTCGCCGGTCTGGGCCCACGCCGAAAGGGCGTCGTCCTCGTCCTCGGTCACGGCCTCATAGTCCATGAAGGGGCCCTACCGCTTCCGGCCGAGGGTGGCCAGCGAAGCGCGCAGCACGCCGGCGGTCGTGTGCCCGTCGCCTTCGGCGAGGACCTTGTCCACGGCCTGCTCGGCCTGCTTGGCCGGGAACCCGAGCCCGGCCAGCGCCTCGACGACCTCCGCGCGCAGGGCGCCGGGCGCGGTGACCGCGGGGACGTCGCCGCCGCCGAGCGCGGTGACCTTGTCGCGCAGCTCGAGGGTCAGCCGTTCGGCGCCCTTGCGGCCGATGCCGGGCACCGAGGTGAGCACGGTGATGTTGCCTTCCACCAGCGCGGCCCGCAGCTTGCCGGGGTCGAGCACCGCGAGGGTGGCCAGCGCGAGCCGAGGCCCGATCCCGGACACGGTCTGCAGCAGCCCGAACAGCTCCCGCGCGTCGGCGTCGGCGAAACCGAACAACGTCAGCGAGTCCTCGCGCACCACCAGCGCGGTGTGCAGCCGGGTTTCTTCGCCGCGGCGCAGGGTGGCCAGCGTCGCCGGGGTGGCCTGGACGGCGAGGCCGACCCCGCCGACCTCGACCACGACGTGGTCCAGGCCGACCGAAAGGACTTCCCCGCGTACCGACGAGATCATCGTGCTGCTCCAGGCTTCTTCGTCTTGGTGATCATGGCTTGCTTCGCCGCAGTGTTGGGCGACGCTTGCTTCGCAGCCGCGGCCAGCCGGGCCTTGTGCGTGCGGGCCATCTCGGCCGCGCGGGCCTCGGCTTCGGCGAGCCGGGCGCGCATCGGCTCGCGCCAGAGGTGGCAGATGGCCAGGGCCAGGGCGTCCGCGGCATCGGCCGGGCGCGGGGCGACCTCGAGGTTGAGCAGGCGCATCACCATGGCGGTGACCTGCGCTTTGTCTGCCCGGCCCGACCCGCTGACCGCGGCCTTCACCTCGCTCGGCGTGTGGAAGACGACGGGCAGCCCCCGGCGCGCGGCGGCCAGGGCGACCACCCCGCCGGCCTGCGCGGTGCCCATCGCGGTCCGCACGTTGTGCTGGGCGAAGACGCGCTCGACGGCCACGGCTTCCGGTTTGTACTTGTCCATCCACCGCTCGACCTCGTCGGAGATGCCGAGCAGCCGGTGCGCCAGGTCGGCGTCGGCCGGCGTCCGCACCACGTCGACGGCGACGCAGCGGACAGCCCGGCCCTTGCCGCCGTCGACGACCCCCAGGCCGCACCTGGTCAGACCGGGGTCGACCCCGAGCACCCGCACAAGTCTTCCTTCCCGCCGCGAACACCAGTTCGAGCAGCAGGCTACTGGGCGCGCCTGCGGCAGGATGGGTGACATGCCGGAGCCCTCGGATTTCGTCACCCACCTGGGTCTTGAGCCCCTGCCGGTCGAAGGCGGGCGGTGGGCGCAGAGCTGGCGCTCGGAGACCGGGTCCGCCATCTACTACCTGCTCGTCGCGCCGGAGTCCTCCGCGCCGCACCGGCTGGACCGCGTCGAGGTCTACGCGCACCACGCGGGGGCGCCCGCGGAGATGCTGCTGCTGCACCCGGACGGCACGGTCGAGCGGCCGGTGCTGGGGACGGACGTCGCCGCCGGCGAGCGGCCGCAGGTCGTCGTGCCCGCGGGGACCTGGCAGGCCACGGTCACGCGCGGTTCGTGGAGCCTGCTCGGCACCGTCGTCGTGCCGCCTTACACGGACGGCTGCGTGGAGTTCGCGGCCGCCGCGGACCTTGCTGTGCGGTATCCGGAAGCGGCCGCCGACCTGCGGAAGTTCTAGGGACCGTCGACGCCGGGGGTCCAGCTCTCCGGGTCGCCGCTCTCGGTCAGCACCAGCTGCCACCGGGCGAAACCTTCAGGTGCGTCCGGGTGCCAGGGGAACTTGCCCTCGGGCGTGGCGACGATCAGCTGCAAGGCCGGGAAGTCGCCGTCGGGGTAGATGAGGAACGCCGTGCCGAAGAACTCGGGGTAGTGCCCCTTGTTGACGCGCTCGAGGACGACCGGGACGCCTTCGAAGAAGTCGTCGTAGCGCTTGCCGACCTCGAAGATCTCGCCGTTGGCCGCGCGGTCGACGTAGGCGTCGAGCAGTACCTGGCCCATCTGGTCGGGCAGCCCGACGACGACGGCCTCGGGGACGTGGTGCAGCGCCCACGCGCAGGCGGTGAAGCAGTAGCCCGCGCCCTCGTCGTCACCCGCGACCGTGATGACCGCGTTGCCGCGTTCCTTCGCCTGCGTCTCGATCCATTCGATCAGGCGCAGTTCGTCCGCGGAGAGTTCGGCGGTGATGTCGGCGGTGATGTCGGCGGAAGCGGCGGGGGTCGTCGAGGTCACGGCGCACATTCTGCCTGACGAGCCCGCCGCCGCCCAGTGCCCGGGCCGGAAAGTTTCCGGCCCGGGCCTGGAAATGGTGCGGCGTAAAGGAAAACTCAGCCGACTTCGGCGAGCACCTCGTCGGACACGTCGAAGTTCGCGTAGACGTTCTGGACGTCGTCGCAGTCTTCGAGGGCGTCGATCAGCTTGAACACCTTCTTCGCGCCGTCCGCGTCCAGGGGGACGCTGACCGACGGGAGGAACGTCAGCTCGGCCGACTCGTACTCGAAGCCGGCCTCCTGCAGTGCCTTGCGCACCGGGACCAGGTCGCCGCCCTCCGAGACGATCTCGAAGCTCTCGTCGAGGTCGTTGACCTCTTCGGCGCCCGCGTCGAGGACCGCCATGAGGACGTCGTCCTCCGACGCGTCGCCCTTCGGCATGATCACGACGCCCTTGCGGGTGAACATGTAGGCGACCGAGCCCGGGTCGGCGAGGGAGCCGTTGTTGCGCGTGAGCGCGGTGCGGACCTCCATCGCGGCGCGGTTCTTGTTGTCGGTGAGGCACTCGATCAGCACCGCCACGCCGTTGGGGCCGTAGCCCTCGTACGTGATGTTCTGCCAGTCGGCGCCGCCCGCCTCTTCACCGGCGCCGCGCTTGCGGGCGCGCTCGATGTTGTCCTGCGGGACCGAGTTCTTCTTCGCCTTCTGGATGGCGTCGTAGAGCGTGGGGTTGCCATCCGGGTCGCCACCCCCGGTGCCGGTCCGCGCGGCCACCTCGATGTTCTTGATCAACCGCGCGAAGAGCTTGCCGCGCTTCGCGTCGAGGTTGGCCTTCTTGTGCTTCGTGGTGGCCCACTTGGAGTGGCCGCTCATCTCTCCTCCATCTGTTCCGTACCCCGGCCGGGCACCGCGTCTCAGGAAGCCTTCCGCACGAGGTCGACGAACAGCCGGTGCACCCGCACGTCGGGCGTCAGCTCCGGGTGGAACGCGGTCGCCAGCACCGCCCCCTGCCGGACCGCGACGATCCTAGCGGTCTCGTCTCCCACGCCGGGCACGCCGCTGACCGTGGCCAGCACCTCGACGCCGTCACCGGCCTTCTCGACCCACGGGGCCCGGATGAACACCGCGTGCACCGGCCCCTCGTCCACCTCGGCGAAGTCGAGGTCGGCTTCGAAGGAGTCGACCTGCCTGCCGAAGGCGTTGCGCCGGACGACGACGTCGAGCCCGCCGAGCTGCTGCTGGTCCGGCCGCCCGTCGAGGGTCTGCCGCGCGAGCAGGATCATCCCGGCGCACGACCCGAAGGCGGGCAGTCCGTCGGCGATCCGCGCCCGCAGTGGTTCCAGCAGCTCGAAAGTTTCGAGCAGCCGCGACATGGTGGTCGACTCGCCGCCGGGCAGCACCAGACCATCCACTTCGGACAGTTCAGCGGCCCGGCGCACCGGCTTGGCCCGCGCGCCGGCGTCTTCCAGCATGGCGACGTGCTCGCGCACCGCACCCTGCATGGCAAGCACACCGATGACCGGCTCCGACGACACCCGACCTCCCGAAAGACCTTCCCACCAGCCTAGACGCCCCGGCTCCCGGGCTTACCGGCAGGTCAGCCCGGCCCCGAGCGCCCCAATGTGGCATTGGGTGCGTCAGACGCACCCAATGTGGCGTTCGGGGGGGGGGGGGAGGGCAACAGCACCCGCCTGGGCTGCTGGGGGTTGGGGTCACATGGGGTTGGGGTATTGCTGCATCTAAATGTACACGATCTATAATTTAT
>NZ_JBFBBQ010000096.1:0-33943 GCF_040682775.1 Amycolatopsis sp. NPDC051106
GACGGTGGTGAACTGCGCCGGCAGCTCGACGGGCGCGGGTGCCGCCTCGGGTGCGGCCCGGCCGGGCGGCATCGGCGCGGCGGAAGCGGCCGCGGGACGCGGGATGGGCGGCCTCGGTGCCGGTGGCGCGGGCGCCGGTCGCGGCGGCATGGGCGCGGGCGGTGGCATGGGCCGCGGCCAGAAGGGCGAGGGCGACGAGGACACGGAGCACTCGCGTCCGACCTACCTCGTCGAAGGTGACCCCGACGAGGTCTTCGGGACGGACATGCGCACCGCGCCGCCCGTGATCGGCGAATAACGGACATAACGGAACGGCCCCGGGGAACCGGGGCCGTTCTCTGTTTGCGCTGGTCGTGGAACCAGTAACCTTCGCGGCGCGTCGGACACCGCGGAGGCGAGCATGACACCTGAGGAATGGCTGGCGGGCTTCGAAACGAAGATCGCGGACGTCCAGGCGAAGGCCGAAGAGTTCCGCGTCGGGCTGGAGGCTGCGGGGACGACCGTCGCTTCGCCCGACGGGACCATCCGCGTCGGCGTCGCCCCGAACGGCTCGCTCACCGACCTGCGGCTCACCGACTCCGCGCTGGCCGGGAAGTCCGGCGCCCAGCTCGCGGAAGAGATCCTCAAGCTCGCTCGCAAGGCCCAGCGCGGCGCCGCCGTCAACGTCGCGGCCGCGTTCGCCCCGCTGGGCGGCGACTCCGAGGCGATGCACATGGTCACCGGCTACGTGCCGCCGGAGGAGCCCGAAGAGCCGCCCGCGCCCGAGCCGGTCCGGGAACGCCGGCTCTGGCAGCACGACGAGCCGGAAACCCCGCCGCCACCGCCGGTACGCCGCCCGTCGCGGCCGCCGCGTGACGACGATGACGACTTCGGGGACACCACGTTCCTGCGCCGGGACTGAGGGGAGGAGAAACCATGACCACCGCGACTTCGGGTGCCGGCATCGTCGACACCTACGCCGGGCTCGTCGACTCGATCAAGTCGGACTCCGAGTCCGAAGGTGAACACGTCCTCGGGGTCGCCGTCAGCGCGGCCGGCGCGGTCGTCGACACCGTCGGCGCCGCGATCGACCCGCTCGGCGCCATCCTCAACGCCGGCGTCGGCTGGCTGCTCGAGCACGTCAGCTTCCTGCGCGAGCCGCTCGACGCGCTGCTCGGCAACCCCGACGAGATCAACGCGAACGTCGACCAGCTCAAGTCCGCCGCGGCCGAGATGCACACGCTCGCCCAGGAGCACCGCGACGACCTCCGCAGCGTCGCCGAGTGGACCGGCCAGGCCGCCGACGCCTACCGCGACAGCCTCACGAAGATGGCCGAGGAGCTGGAGTCGCTCGGCAAGACGCTCGACGGGACCGCGGCGGTCGCGGGCATCTCCGGCATGCTCGTCTGCACGTTGCGCGGCATCGTCTTCGGGCTCATTTCGTCGGTGATCGCCGAGCTGATCCGCGACGCGCTGATCGCGGCGGCCTCGGCGGTGGTGACCTTCGGCGGTTCGATCGCGGCGTTCTGCGGTGTCGCGTCGGCCCGCGCCGCGGCGACCGCGTCGAAGATCGCCGGCAAGATCAGCAAGCTCCTGGAGGGTTTCGCGCGCCAAGGCGGCCGGCTGGCCAAGCTGATGGAAGCGATGGAGAAGCTGACCAAGGGCCTCGACCGGTTCTCCACCGTCGGCGGCCTCACGATGGGCGCTTACCAGGCCGCGAAGCCGTACGAGACGGAGGCGTGACGTGGCGACTCACCACACGAGTACGCCGCACCACACCAGCACGCCCCACCACACGGACACGTCGCCGACACACCACGAGACGTCGAACGCACACCCCACCGAGCCGCGGCCGGCGCGCGAACCGCACACGAGCGCCGGCGGTCACGGCGGTGGGTACGGGGTCCACACGGACTCGCTCGGCACGATGGAGGGTCACCTCGGCCGCACGAAGGACAAGGTTCACGCGGTCGGCCAAACCGTGGCAGGGGCGAACTTCGGCGCGAAGTCGATGGGCGTGATCGGCTCGGGGATGACCGGCACGCTCAACGGCACGGTGTCGGCGGCCAAGGAGCACGTGGCCCGCGCGGGCAAGGCGGTCGAGGACGCGGGAGCGCGCACGAAGGCGGTCCGCGAGCACTACCAGACCACGGAAGCGAACAACGCGGCCACGATCGCGGCGGCGGGCAAGCCGGTCGACGCACCACCGGCCAAGACAGCCGGTGGCGGCGGAAACCCGCCCCCACCAGGCTCGAACCCCCCACCTCGCCCGCCGGACGACGGCGGCGGAATGCACAACAACCAGGGCCACCACGCGAGCGACGACGAGCTGCGCGGCCAGTACACGCGCGAGTCGATGCAGACGCGCCCGACATCGACGGACAACCAGATCCGCGACGCGGCGGCCCGATTGGGCTACGACCCGGACCGCCACCTGGCGATGACCCTTCAACCGGTCACGGACCTCACCCATGCGCAACGAGCCGAGATCGTGGCGGTGCGCAACGAGTTGAAGGCGAACCCGGGCGAACTCATGACCAAGGTGGTGAAGCCGGAGATCGGTGAGGCCACGGTCGGCAACCAAACCACGGTCGTGGATCGTCACTCCGGGGCCACCAGGCCCAACTACCCCGACTCAGTGGCCGGTTCGGTCGCTCGCGGGAGCGACTCGGCTCAGTACGGCACTCCGCAGGAGTTCCGGGACAAGCTCGCCCTCGACGACAAAGGCGCGGGGTGGACCCCGATCCAAGCCGGCGCGAGCGAGGCTTATCAGCTCCGGTTCCCGGCCTCACGGGATTCGTCCGCCATGGAGATCAGCTACGGCGGCACCGATCCGGGCTCGGTCAGCGACATGCAGGCCCTTTCCGGCCAGCCGAACCCGCGGCCGATGGACCCGCCGTTCCTCGGCACCGGCTACACCGGCGGCGGTGTTCCGGAGTGGATGCACGCCCCGCGGGACTATCGGGGCCGTGGTGAGATGTGGCTCGTGCACGCGGACGGCACCGAATCCCTGGCGGGGGTCTACCTCCCCGATCGTGGCTGGTTCGATGTGCGCGGAAGAGGAGGGGCAAGTGCCGGAAATCCGTAAGATCTCGCCCGCCGAGCGCGCGGTCTACCGAGGCGAAACTTATGCCGCGGCCGAGCGGGTTCCCGCCGATGTGCAGCTCTACCGCGATGGCGTTCCGTGGAAGCTGGTGCCGGTCGCCGACCTCGACGAGTGGTACATCATCCGGACCTGGGGCACTTTCCTCGAGCACGAGTTCGAGGTGGTGGACGAGCGCGACGGCCGCTACTCGCTGTTCATGACGGCCGGCGACGGGCAGTGGGCGGCACGGGTCTGGGCGGAGCCGGAGGCATACCCCGAAGTGGAGTTCCAGCGGCCGGAAATGATGATGTTCGTCGCGTTGGCTCCGAAAGACATGGTCACCGATCTCCGAGAAGAGCGCACCGACTACCCGACAGCAGAGGAAACCGATGACCGCTGACGCACCCGCCGGTCTCCTCGGCAGCACGGTCGTCCAGCTCCCGGTCAAACCGGGCCTGGTCGGCCTCTACCTGGGCAACGTCCTCGTCCCCGGCCGCTTCGAACCGCACCGGGTCCAAGGGTTCGCCGGCCGCGCCGAGGACGTCGCCGAACTCGACACCGCCGCCATGGTCCGGAACTACGGCCTCGCCAAGATCCCCGGCTGGGGCCCGCTCGACGAGCTCTACCTGCTCCGGTTCACCGCCGGCCACACGTTCCCGTTCCGCACCTCCTACGGCTCGAGCGACCGCGAAATCTCCGCCGAACTCGGCGTCGCCCGCGTCTACCCGCCGCCGTACCTCGGGACCGGGTACTTCCCCGGCGTCGACCACCCGCTGCCCGAATACGTCCTGCGGCTGGTCGAAATCCCCGTCGGCGCCGAACTCCTCGTGCGCCGCGCCGACAACACCGAGGAGCGGCTCGGGCAGTACCACAGCCGTAAGGTCGGCTGGATCCCCGAGCAGAAGGACGCTTTCGGCGAAGCCGCGTTCTTCCCGCCGCCCGTGCCGCTGCCTCCACTCGTGCGGCGGGGCTACACCGCGCGGTACCGCGGTGGGGACTTCGACGCCGAGTTCGCCGGCCCCGCCCGGGTCGTCCTGCACCCGCTGCCCGGCGCCGCCGCGCCCCCCGACTTCGGGGAGACCTACGGCTTCCGGATGAAGGCCGTCGACCAGGTCGAGCTGGACGAACTCACCTTCGTGCGGACGCTGTGCCGGTGGCGCGGTGGCACCTTCGAGCTCCTCGGCCGGACGCGCGACACCGCCGACCTGCACCTGGCCGACGAGGACTACCTCATCGCGCGCGACCTGGGACTGTCCGAAGTGGACTACCGCGTGTGGCGCCGCACCGTGCCCGCCGCCGAGCTCACCGACGTCCGGACGGAGTCCGTGCCGGTGCCGCTCGAAGGGCAGTTTCAGTAGCGGTAGAACTTCTCCGCGCGGCCCTGGCGCACCAGCTTCAGCCACTGCATGAACGCCTTCGGGTCGCGCTTCACGCCTACGAAGTACAGTCCGAACCGGAGAATCTCCAGCGCGCCGATCTTGCGCATTCCCGGCTGGGACAACAGGTACCCGCGGTTGCGGTACGTGTAGTACCGCTTGACCTCGTTCTCCGGGTCCTGCGCGTGGAACTTGCCGCCCAGCATGGGCTTGAACTCGTCCGAGCCGTCCGGGTGCAGGTACTTCGTCTTCAGCGACGTGCCGAACGGCAGCCCCGACCGCACCAGCCGGCGGTGCAGCTCGACCTCGTCGCCGCGGAAGAACAGGCGCAGGTCCGGCACCCCGACGACGTCCAAAGTGGACGCGCGGAACAGCGCGCCGTTCATCAGGGACGCGATGCCGGGCAGGAAGTCCACGCCCAGCTCGGACTGCGACCGCTTCCACGTCAGGCCGCGGCGGAGCGGGAACGCCAGCTTGTCCGGGGCGTCGATGTTGGACACCACCGGCGAAATCTCCGCCAGGTTCCGCTTTTCCGCCTCCGCCAGCAGGATCGCCAGCACGTTCTCGTCAGCCGGCCGCCCGTCGTCGTCGGCCAGCCAGACCCACTCCGCGCCCAGCGACAGCGCGTGCAGCATGCCCAGCGCGAACCCGCCGGCACCGCCGAGGTTCCGGTGCGACGGCAAGTACGTGACCGGCAGCGGGTAGTTCTCGACGACCTCACGAGCCGAGTCGTCCGGCCCGTTGTCCACCACGACCAGGTGGTCGACCGGCCGGGTCTGGGCCGCGATGATCTTCAGCGAGTCCGCGAGCAGCTCGCGCCGGTGCCGCGTGACGACCACGCCGACGACCGCGCCGTCGGGCAGCTGCCGGGTCTCGCTGGCCATCATTCGCCGCCGTTCGTCGTCGCCGCCGGCTCGACGCCGAAGCGCGCCAAAGTTTCCTGGCTCATGTTCTCGAACGGGTCACGCCCCTTGTACGCGGTGAGGACGTCCCGCAGCGAACCCTGCTGCTTGATGTGGCCTTCGTCCATCCAGAGGGCCGAGTCGCACAGCTCGAACAGGAACTCGTCGGAGTGGCTGGCGAACACCAGGATGCCGGAGCGCTTGACGAGGTCCTTGAGCCGGTCGCGCGCCTTGTTCAGGAACGCCGCGTCGACCGCGCCGATGCCCTCGTCGAGGATCAGGATCTCCGGGTCGATCGACGTGACGACACCCAGCGCCAGCCGCACGCGCATGCCCGTCGAGTACGTCCGCAGCGGCATCTGCAGGTAGTCGCCGAGCTCGGTGAACTCCGCGATGTCGTCGACGCGCTTCTCCATCTCCTTGGCCGTCATGCCGAGGAAGAGGCCGCGGATGATGATGTTCTCGACCCCGGAGATCTCCGGGTCCATGCCGACGCCGAGGTCGAACACCGGCGCGATCTTGCCCTGGATCCGCGAGGACCCGCGGGTCGGCTCGTAGATCCCGGCGAGCAGCCGCAGCAGCGTGGACTTGCCGGCGCCGTTGTGCCCGACCAGGCCGACCCGGTCGCCTTCGCGCAGCGAAAGCGTCACGTCGTGCAGGGCTTCGATGATCGGCACCTTCGTGTCGGTGCCGATCTTGCCGCCGACCTTGCCGAGGACCTTCTTCTTCATCGACCGGGTCTTCGCGTCGAAGATGGGGAAGTCGACGAAGGCGTTGTGGACGTCAATGCTGACCATTTGTCACACCCAGTAGGAGACGCGAGCACGGTAGTTGCGCATCGCGACGAGCGCGAGCGCCCAGCCGACGATGGTGATGGAGCCGACCACGATCCAGTTGCCCGGCGTGAACGACTGGCCGAGCAGCGGGGCCCGCACCACCTGCATGAAGTGGTACAGCGGGTTCAGCTGGATGATCGGCAGCACCCACGAGATGCTCGCGCGAGCCCCGCCGCCGAGCAGCTGGTCGACCGGCCACACGATGGGCGTGCCGTAGAACAGCAGCTGGATCAGCGAGTTGATGACCTGCGGGATGTCGCGGAAGCGGGTCGAGATGATGCCCAGCAGCAGCGTCACCCAGCCCGCGTTCAGCGCGAGCAGGAAGAAGCCGGGGATGGCGAGCAGGATGTTCCAGCTCAGGCCCGGGTGGCAGTACAGGTCCCCCTGGCACAGGCCGTCCGGGGAGCCCAGGGAGTACGGGTTGTCCAGTGCGCTGAAGAAGATCACGAGGATCACGACGTAGACGATCATGTTGTGCGCCAGCAGCAGCGTCTGCCGCCACACCGTGCGCAGCATGTACACGCTCAGCGGTGCCGGGAGCTGCTTGATCAGGCCCTCGTTGGAGATGAACGTCTCCATGCCCTCGGCCAGGCACCCGCTGATGAAGCCCCACAGGATGAAACCGGTGGACAGGTAGGGCAGGAACACCTCGATCGGCGAGTGGAACAGCTGCGAGTACAGCAGTCCGAGCCCGAGCGCGATGACCGCCTGGCTGATGGTGATCCAGAACGGACCGATCACCGAGCGGCGGTACCGCTGCTTGATGTCCTGCCAGCCGAGGTGACCCCACAGCTCGCGGGCGGAGAAACCGGCCTTGATGTCGGCGAAGGCACGCGCGAACGTCTTGCTGTCCGACGTCGGGGGCGCCGACGTCGCTACGGGTGAGTCCGCGGCCTGAACCGTGCTGGTGGCATGCACGTGGACGAGGGTACCGATGGGATGAGCGGCGTCCGGCCCACCCCGCCCGTGTGGTAGAGGTTAGGGACCGCTACGCGGTGGGGTGTGTCCTGCGTGCTGGTACTTTCTCCGCTTATGACTGCTGCTCTCGGCGCGGCGAGCTTGATGGTCAACCTGCTCGCGGCGTACGCCGACCGGCCCGACCCGCGCTCGGTGGCCGTCGTCGGAAACCAGCCGCTCCCGCCCGACCCCCAGCGGGCGAAGGCGATCGACGCGTGCGACCTGGTGATCCGGGTCAACGGCTTCGTCGTCGACAAACCGGGCGAGGAGATCGTCGGCTCGCGGACGCACGTCGTGGTGTTCAACCGGGCGATCCGGGCCACCCCGTACGTCTTCCAGGACTATCGCAAGCGCCTCTACCTGCTGGTCGAGCCCGGCCGGATGCACTGGGAACCGGAGGACGTGCCGGGCTGGTGGCCCCCCGACCTCGGCGCGGTCCCGGTGTCGAACCGCGAGGTCGTGCTGCCGCTGTCGGACGCGCTGGGCCTGCCGACCCGCGACGAGCCGACCTGGTCGACCACCGGCACGCTGGCCGCCTGGATCGCGCGGACGTCGTTCCCGACCGCGCAGCTCGTGCTCACCGGGTTCTCGTTCATCGACAACCCGGACCAGACGTCGTGGGAGCACGCCGCGGGCGATTCCTGCATCGTCGGGCCGGAGCACCAGATCGCCGCCGAAGGGCGGCTGCTGGACTCCTGGACCAAGACCGGTGACACCACCCTCCTGCGCTAGACGCGCCTCCCCACCCACGTAAGGACCACTCATGGCAGTGCAGAAACTCGGCAGAGGCCTCGTCGACCGGATCGCCCGGCTCATCGACTTCCGGGTCGACGACCGCACGCGCGGGCTGGCCGAGCGCGTCAACAACCTCGAGCACGCCACCGCCGACCACCGGCGCCGGCTCGACAACGCCGAGCACAACCTCGAGCAGGCCCGCGGCGACCTGCGCTGGACCCGCGCCGAGCTCGACCGCCTGATCCCGCACGTGGCCGCGCAGGAAGGTCGCCTGGAGACGCTGCGCGAGTCGATGTCGCTGGTGCCCAGCACCGACAGCGCCCAGATCTCCGAAGCCCGCACGCTCATCGAGGAGATCCAGCGCCAGCACGCCCAGATCCGCGTCCGGCTCGCCGGCATCTCCCGCTACGAGGACCGGCTGCGCCGCCTCGAGGACCGGGTCGAAGAGCCCGTCAGCCAGTAGGTTGCGCGCCCGGGAAGCCACCGAAGCCGACGCCGGGCTGCTGCTCGGCTGGCGCAACGACCCGCGGACGCGGCAGTCGTCGCGCTCGACGGCCGTGGTGGCCATGGCCGAGCACCTCGCGTGGTTGCGCGGGGTGCTCGCCGATCCGGGCCGGCTGCTGCTCGTGGTCGAGCACGAAGACGAGCCGGCGGGCACCGTCCGGTTCGACCGCCGGGACGGTGACGGCTGGGAAGTCAGCATCACCCTCGCGCCGGAGCAGCGCGGCCGCGGCCGGTCCGGCGCGGTGCTCGCCGAGGGGGAGCGGGCGGCGCGCGAACGCCTCGGAGTCCGGGTCGTGCTGGCCGCCGTCCACCAGGACAACGCCGCTTCGGCGAAGCTCTTCGAGCGTGCCGGCTACGTCGAAGCCGCGCCTGCCGTCAGCGGCTTCCGGCAGCTGCGCAAGACTCTGAGCTGACCCGCAGTCCACCCCGGGGAGGCACCATGCACGACATCCGGTTCGGCGCGCACCACATCGGCCCCGGCCACGCGCCGTTCGTCATCGCCGAGATGTCCGGCAACCACAACGGCGATCTGGACCGGGCGCTGCAGATCATCGACGCCATCGCCGAAACCGGCGCGCAGGCGGTCAAGCTGCAGACCTACCGCCCCGACACGATCACCATCGACGTCGACACCCCGGCGTTCCGGATCGGGGACTCGCATTCCCTCTGGGGCGGCGAGAACCTGTACAAACTGTACGAAAAGGCGCACACGCCCTGGGAATGGCACGCGCCGCTGTTCGAACGGGCCCGCGCTCGCGGGCTGGAAATCTTCTCCAGCCCGTTCGACCCGACCGCGGTCGAGCTGCTGGAGTCCCTGGACGCGCCGGCGTACAAGATCGCGTCGTCGGAGATCGTCGACCTGCCGCTGATCGAGCTGTGTGCGCGCACGGGCAAGCCGCTGGTCATCTCCACCGGCATGGCGAACGTCGCCGAGATCGACGCCGCGGTGCGCACCGCCCGCGAGGCAGGCAACGACCAGCTGATCGTGCTCGGCTGCACCGCGAGCTACCCGGCGTCGCCGTCCGAGAGCAACCTGCGCGGCCTGCCGCTGCTGGCCGGCCTGACGCAGACGCTGGTGGGCCTCTCCGACCACACGCCGGGCATCGGGGCGCCGGTCGCGGCCGTCGCGCTCGGCGCGGTGGCCATCGAGAAGCACGTCACGCTGGCCCGGGCCGACGGCGGCGTCGACTCCGAGTTCTCGCTGGAGCCGGCGGAGCTGGCCGCGCTGGTCACCGAGACGCACCGGGCGTGGGAAGCGCTGGGACAGGCGGTGCTGGGCCCGCGCGAAAGCGAGAAGGAGGGCCTGCGGCTGCGCCGGTCTCTCTACGTCGTCGAGGACGTGAAGGCGGGCGACGAGGTGACGCCGGCGAACGTCCGGTCGATCCGGCCCGCCGGCGGGCTGGCCCCGGCCGAGATCACCAAGGTCGTGGGGCGCACCTTCCGCGTCGACGCCGCGAAGGGCACGCCCCTGACCTGGGACCTGATCTAGAAGAACGCGCGCACGGCGTCGACGACGCGGTCGACGTCGGCGTCTGTCAGCGACGGGAACAGCGGCAGCGAGAGCTCCTGCTCGTAGTACGCCTCGGCGTTCGGGCAGAGCCCGCGCCGGTAGCCGAGGTCCTCGAACACCGGGTGCCAGTACGCCGGGATGTAGTTGACCTGGACGCCGATGCCGACGCCCCGCAGGTGCTCGAACAGCGCCTTGCGGCGGCCTTCGAGGACCCGCAGCGGGTAGAGGTGCCACACGGGGTCGGCGCCCGGGCGGCTCGGCGGCGTCGCCACGCCCTCGACGTCGGCCAGCGCCGCGTTGTAGCGGGCGTGGATCTCGGCGCGGCGCTTCTTGAACTCCGCGAGCCGCGTCAGCTGGCTGCTGCCCAGCGCGCAGAGGACGTCCGGCAGGCGGTAGTTCAGGCCGAACTCGTGCACCTCCTGGTGCCAGCCGCCTTCGTCCGGGTAGCGCTGCTCGGCGCGGTCGCGGACCAGACCGTGGTTGCGGAACTTCCGCGCCCGGTCGAGCAGGTCTTCCCGGGGCGTGACGACGGCGCCGCCTTCGGCCGTCGTGAGGTTCTTCGTCGGGAAGAACGAGAACGTCGTCAGATCGGCGATCGAGCCCACCGGGCGGCCCTGCCAGGAGCCGCCGACGGAGTGCGCCGCGTCCTCCAGCAGCAGCGCGCCCGCGTGGTGCGCGACCTCGGCGAGGGCGTCCAGCTCGGCCGGGTGGCCGGCGTAGTCGACGGCGGCGACGACCTTCGTCCGCTCGGTCACCGCGGCTCGGGCTGCCTCGACGTCCAGGTTGCCGGTGTCCGCCTCGACGTCCGCGAAGACCACCTTCGCGCCGTGCAGCGCGGCGGTCGCGGCGGTGGCGACGAACGTCATCGGCGAGGCGACGACCTCGTCACCGGCTTTGATACCCGCTGCCGCGTACGCGACGTGCAGCGCCGCGGTGCCCGAGGTGACGACGACGGCCGGTGTCCCGCCGGTGTGCGTCGCGAGGTCGTTTTCGAACTGCTGGACCGCGGGCCCGGTCGTCAGCCAGTCGCCGCGCAGGACGTCGACGACGGCCTGGATGTCCTCTTCGCTGATCGACTGGCGGCCGTACGGCAGGAAGTCACCCATGCTGCTCGACCAGTTCGCGCAGCTCCTCCGCGTCCAGCCAGAGGTCGTTGGTGTCCGAGCGGTAGGCGAAGCCCTCCGGCATCGGCGTGCCGTCCGCCGGCGGCTGGAAGCCCCAGCCGGCCAGGTGCGGCTGCACGACGTAGCGGTCCTTGAGCTGGACCGTCCGGCGCGCGTCGTCGGGGGCGATCATCTCCTCGTGCAGCTTCTCGCCCGGGCGGATGCCGACCTCGTGCATCTCGCTGCCCGGCGCGATCGCCTGGGCCAGGTCGACCAGCCGCATGCTCGGGATCCGCGGCACGTACAGCTCGCCGCCGTGCATCTGGTCGAAGGAGTCGACGACGAACCGCACGGCCTGGGGGAGCGTGATCCAGAACCGGGTCATGTCCTTGTGCGTGATCGGCAGCGACTCGCCCTGCTCGGCCAGCTTGCGGAAGAACGGGATGACGCTGCCGCGCGAGCCCATCACGTTGCCGTAGCGGACCACGGAGAACCGCGTGACGTGCGCGGCCGCGTAGTGGTTGCCGCTGATGAACATCCGGTCGGCGCACAGCTTGGTGGCGCCGTAGAGGTTGATCGGGCTCGACGCCTTGTCCGTCGACAGCGCGACGACCTTCTTGACGCCGGTGTCGATCGCGGCCTCGATGACGTTCTGCGAGCCCATGACGTTGGTCTGGACGAACTCGAACGGGTTGTACTCGCCGGTGTCGACCTGCTTGAGCGCGGCGGCGTGCACGACGTAGTCGACGCCGTGCATGGCGCGCTCGAGCCGGCGCCGGTCGCGGATGTCGCCGATGAACCAGCGCAGGCGCGGGTCGTCGCCGAACAGCTGGCGCGTTTCGTACTGCTTCAGCTCGTCGCGGGAGAGCACGACCAGCCGGCTCGGGTTCAGTTCGGCGAGCGCGTGCGCGATGAACGCCTTGCCGAAGGAACCGGTCCCGCCGGTGAGCAGGATGCTGGAGCCATCCAGCTCGGACATCGTTGACCTCCGCGTTTCGGTGACTGTGGCCGTCGGCCATCATGTCACCCATGCGTGCAGCGCCCGTGGTCAACGCCGTCATCCAGGCCCGGTCGTCCTCGACCAGGCTCCCCGGCAAGGTGCTGCGCACGCTCGGCGGCCGCAGCGTGCTGGGCTGGGTCGTCCGGGCCGCGGCGGCCGCACCCGGCGTCGACCAGGTGGTGGTCGCGACGTCTTCGGACGCTTCGGACGATGACGTCGCTATCGAGGCGGCTCGGTGTGGCGCCGCGGTGGTGCGTGGCCCGCTCGACGACGTCCTCGACCGCTTCGGGCTGGCGTTGCGAGAGCACCCCGCCGACGCCGTGATCAGGCTCACCGCCGACTGCCCGCTGCTGGACCCGGCGCTGATCGGCCAGCTCGCGACGCTGTGGCGGGCCCAGCCGTCGCTCGATTACGTGAGCACGACGCTCGTCCGGACGCTGCCGCGCGGCTTCGATGCCGAGCTGGTGCGAGCCGCCGTGCTGGCCGAGCAGGTCTCGACGGCTGTGGGCGCGCACCGCGAGCACGTCACGTCGGGCATCTATTCGGATCCTTCGCGCTACTCGTGCACCGGGATCGTGGTGAGCCCGGCGGCCGGCGACCTGCGCGTGACGTTGGACACCGCGGAGGACTGGTCTTTGCTTTCCGCTGTGGTCGGCGAACTCGGCGACGGCGTCGGCGACTGGCGGGCGGTGGTCGCGCTGCTGCGGTCGCGGCCGGCCCTGGTGGCGCTGAACGCGCACGTCGAGCAGAAGAAAGTCGGCTCGTGAAGCTGCTCCTGCGCGCGGACGCGTCGGCGTCGATCGGCGCCGGGCACGTCGCGCGGATGGTCGCCTACGCCGAGCGGGCGGTGGCGCGGGGTTGTTCGGTCGCGTTCTCGGGCCGCACCGACAACGCGGAGTGGCTCGCTTCGCGCTTCGACGAGCTGGGCGTCTCGCGCGGGTCGTTCGACGCTGCCGGGTTCGACGCGGTGATCGTCGACCACTACGGCCTCGGTGACCTGCGCGAAGAGGTCAACGCAGCCGGCGCGCTGCTCGTGTCGATCGAGGACGACGTGTTCGGGCGCCGGCCCGCGGACATCGTCGTGGACTCGGGATTCGCGCCTTCTTCCCGGCCTGACGACGGCTCGGACGTCTTGCTGCGAGGGATCGCGTACGCGCCGCTTCGGGACGTCGTGCGGTCTACGCGCCGGGTGCTTTCCGGGCCGACGCCGCACGTCACGGTGGCCCTCGGCGGTGGTGACCAGTGGGCGCCGACGGTCGGGTTGCTGCTTCGCGCGCTTCGCGACACGGAACTGCCGTTCGCGGCGGACGTGCTGGTGCGCGGCGAACCCGCGCTGCCCGCCTTGCGGCCGGACCAGTCGATCCGGGTCGCGGCGCCGAGCCCCGCGCTGCTGGAGCTGTTCGCGACGACCGACGTCGCGGTGAGCGCGGCCGGGGTGACGTTCGTCGAGCTGTGCTGCCTCGGCGTCCCGACGGCGGCGGTGCGGCTGGTGGACAACCAGGAGCCGGGCTACCGGGCGGCGGTGGAGCTCGGTCTGGCGGCGGGGCTCGGCCCCGCGGAATCCTTGGCGGAGCGGCTGCCTTCGGTCACCGCGGTGTTGCGTTCACTGCTGTCCGACGCGGCGCTCCGGGAGCGGCTGTCGGCGACGGCGTCGTCCACAGTGGATGGTCGTGGCGTCGACCGGGTACTGGATCGTCTCGAGGACCGGATCTGTCCGCGATAGCTCCTACCGTCGGGGTATGACGATCACGCCGTTCCACATCGACGTCCCGCAGAGCGCCCTCGACGACCTCCGCGCGCGCCTGGCGAACACGCGCTGGCCCGACCAGCCCGCCGACGCCGGCTGGCGGCTCGGGGCGCCCGTCGACTACGTGCGTGAGCTGGCCGACTACTGGCGCACGGGCTTCGACTGGCGGGCGCAGGAAGAGCGCATCAACGGTTTCCCGCAGTTCACGACGACGATCGACGGCACGAAGGTGCACTTCCTGCACGTGGTCTCCCCGGAGCCGTCCGCGACGCCGGTGCTGCTGACGCACGGCTGGCCGGGTTCGATCGTCGAGTTCCTGGACGTCATCGGCCCGCTGACGGACCCGCGCGCGTACGGCGGCGACCCCGCTTCGGCGCTTACGGTGGTGGTCCCGTCGATCCCGGGCTACGGCTTCTCAGGGCCGACACCGACGCCGGACTGGGGCCCGGACCGCATCGCGCGGGCGTTCGCGACGCTGATGACGAGCTTGGGATACGAGCGCTTCGGAGCCCACGGCGGCGACTGGGGCGCGATCATCTCGCGGGAGCTGGCGATCCAGTTCCCTTCGCGGGTGCTGGGGATCCACGTGACGATGCTGGCGTCGGCGGTGGCGCGAACCCCGTCGGACCTCGCCGGCTTGAGCGGTCCGGAACTCGCCAAAGCCGAGCGTTCGCTGGAGAAGGGCCAGGCGTTCTCGGCGTCCGGAACCGGCTACGCGATGATCCAGGCGACCAAGCCGCAAACGCTTGCGTACGGCCTGCACGATTCCCCGGCAGGACAGCTGGCGTGGATCGCGGAGAAGTTCCGCTCGTTCTCGAACACCTCGGTGGACTTGATCGATCGCGACGACCTGTTGGCGGACGTGTCGATCTACTGGTTCACGGAGACGGCCAACTCGTCGGCCCGCTTGTACGCGGCGCTGACGGGAGGCTGGGGAGCACCACCGGCGTCGAACGTGGTCCCGACGGGAGTGGCGGTCTTCCCGGACGACATCGGCCTGCCGATCCGGACATTGGCGGAGCGAACGGACAAGATCGTCCACTGGACAGAGTTCCCCCGCGGCGGCCACTTCCCGGCCCTGGAGGAACCGGACGCCCTGATCGGCGACATCCGGGCGTTCTTCCGCGGCGTGTAGTTGTCCACAGGGGTTGTCCACAGGCCCCTCGGTCTGTGGACAACCCGGGACGAACCGTCAGAGGTACTGCCCGGTCCCCGAGATCCCCGGCCCATGCCCCTCATGAGCCCCACCGGCAGCCGAAGGCCCGGCCGGCAACCCGCGCCGCATCTGCTCCAGCTGAACTCGGGCCGCCATCTGCTGGGCGAACAACGCCGTCTGGATTCCGCTGAACAGACCCTCCAGCCACCCGACCAGCTGAGCCTGCGCGATCCGCAGCTCCGCGTCCGAAGGCGTCGAGTCGTCCGTGAACGGGCGGACCAGGCGCTCGAGCTCCTCCTGGAGTTCCGGTGCCAGCGAAGCCGCCAGCTCCTTCACCGAAGTCTGGTGGATCTCGCGGACCCGGGTGCGGGACGCGTCGTCCAGCGGGGCCGCGCGGACCTCCTCCAGCAGCTGCTTGATCATCGTGCCGATCCGCATCACCTTGGCCGGCTCTTCGATGAGCTCGCCCACCGCCTCGGCTTGCTCCGCGCCCTCGAGACGGGAGCCGTCTTGCCCGACTACCACCACGTGGGGTGAAGATTCCTGGCCGGGGTCACCCGCTGTGAAGTTCGGCTCGGTCATGTGCTCCATCCTGGCTTGCGTTCAACACGCTCCGCGACACCTGCGGGGTGTTCGTCTCCGAGCGTAGCGGCTATCGGGGTTCCCGGTGGTTCTCCACCCAACCCCGGACGCACGGCGAAACCGCACGTCCGTACGGTGTCCCCATGGCGTTCGACGTCGCTCGTATCCGTGGGCTCTTTCCCGCGCTGGGTGACGGCTGGATTCACTTCGACGGCGCCGCCGGAATGCTGGTCCCGGAACAGGTCGCTTCGGCCGTTTCCACGGCGATGCGCGCCCCGGTGTCCGGGCCGGGCGGAGCGTTTCCGGCCTCACAGCGCGCGGAAAGCATCGTGACCGCGGCCCGCCGGGCCGTCGCCGACCTCGTCGGTGCCGATCCGGCCGCCGTCGTGCTCGGCCCGAGTGCGCCGGTGATGCTGCGCCGCCTCTGCGACGCGCTCGCCGAGCGCTGGACCATCGGCGACGAAGTCGTCGTGTCGAGGCTCGACGAACAAGCGAACCTCGCGCCGTGGCAGCGCGCCGCGAAGCGCGTCGGCGCCGTCGTGCGGTGGGGCGAAATCGACATCGAGACCTGCGAACTGCCCGCGTGGCAGTACGAGCAGCTCGTGTCGGCGCGCACCAAGGCCGTCGCGGTCACGCTCGCGTCCGGGTCCGTCGGCACCCGGCCGGACGTCCCGACGATCATCGAGTTCGCCAAGCGCGTCGGCGCGCTGGTCGTCGTCGACGCCACCTACGCCGCGCCGTTCCTGCCGCTGGACATCAACGCTCTCGGCGCCGACGTCATGGTCGTCTCCGCGCAGGCGTGGGGCGGCCCTTCGGTCGGGGCGCTCGTCTTCCGCGACCCCGAACTGATCGAACGCATCTCGTCCGTCTCGCTCGACCCGGCGGCGCGCGGCGCGGCCCGCCTCGAGCTGGGGCCGCACGCCTATCCGCTGCTGGCCGGGCTGATCGCGTCCATCGACTACCTCGCCGGCCTCGACGACGCCGCGTCCGGCTCCCGCCGCGAGCGGCTGGTCACCTCGCTCGGCTCGGCGAAGTCGTACCACGCCGGGCTGCTCGCGCAGCTGTCCACGGAGCTGCTGTCGTTGCGGCACATCATGGTCATCGGCAACGCGATGCGCCGGATCCCCGCGCTCGCCTTCGCCGTCGCCGGCAAGAAGGCACCCGAAGTGGCCGAGTACCTGGCGTCGCAGGGGTTGTGCGCCTTCGCGGACGACGGCGCGGCCGGCGTCTTCGCGTCACTCGGCGTCGGAGAAGTGGGCGGCGCCGTGCGGATCGGGCTCGCCCACTACTCCAACGTCTTCGAGATCAACCAGCTCGTGCGGGTCCTCGACGAACTGCGTTAGGACTTCGCGGCCAGCAGGATCTTGCCGAACACACTGCCCTCTTCCAGGGCGCGGTGCGCGGACGCGGCCTCGGCCATCGGGACGACCTGGCCGATGACCGGCTTGACGGCACCCTCCGCGACCAGCGGCCACAGCCGTTCGCGGACGTCGGCGACGATCGCCGCCTTCTGCTCCAGCGGCCGGAAGCGCAGCCCCGCCGCGAACACCGAAGCCCGCTTGCCGAGCAGCGCGCCGACGTTCAGCTCGCCCTTGACCCCGCCCTGCATGCCGATGATCACCAGCCGGCCGTCCTGCTGCAGCGCGTCGACGTTGCGGCCCAGGTAGGACGCGCCCATGTTGTCGAGGATGACGTTCGCGCCGCCGAAGTCCTTCTTGACGACCTCGACGAAGTCCTTTTCCTTGTAGTTGATCGCCAGGTCCGCGCCGAGCTGGCGGCAGCGGTCGAGCCGGTCTTCCGAACCCGCGGTGACTACGACGGTCGCGCCGAGTGCCTTGCCGACCTGGATCGCGTGCGTGCCGATGCCGCCGGCGCCGCCGTGGACCAGCAGCACCTCGCCCTCGGCGAGCTTCGCGTGCATCACGACGTTTGCCCAGACCGTGCACGCCACCTCGGGCAGCCCCGCCGCGGCGATCAGGTCGACCTCGCCCGGCACCGGCAGCAGCTGCCCGGCCGGGACGACGACCTTCTCCGCGTAACCGCCGCCCGCGAGCAGCGCGCAGACCTCGTCGCCGACGGTCCAGCCTTGGACGCCTTCGCCGAGTTCGGCGATCGTGCCCGAGCACTCCAGGCCGATCGTTTCGCTGGCGCCGGGCGGCGGTGGGTAGTGGCCCTGGCGCTGCAGGAGGTCCGCCCGGTTCACCGCGCTCGCCGTGACGTCCAGCAGCACTTCACCGGGGCCGGGGCGCGGATCCGCGACCTCCGCCCACTCGAGAACTTCCGGGTCACCTGGCTCACGGATGGTGATCGCGTACATGCGTCGACTGTATCCCGGTGCGGGAAGCTCCCGCCGAATGACGCATTGACGTACTTCGCATATCGCACAAAGGTGAGCAACCATGTCACTCTTCAGAAAGAGATTCCTCCCTCCGGTGGCGATCGCCGCCGGGGCGACGCTGGTGCTCGGCCTCACCCCGGCCGCCGCCGCGACGACAGTCCCCGACGGTCCCGCTCTGGCGAAACAGCTCGTCAAGAAGGTCGACGTCAACGGGGTCAACCGGCACCTGATCGCCTTGCAGCGCATCGCCGACAGCAACGGCGGCACCCGGGCGGCGAGCACCGCGGGCCACCAGAAGTCCGCCGAGTACATCGCGACCAAGCTCGAAGCGGCCGGCTTCCAGGTGACCCGCCAGGAGTTCCCGTTCACCTACTCGGAAACCCTGGCCGAGAAGCTGACCGCGGGCGGCCAGGACGTCCCGGTCATCGCGATGGAGTACACCGTCTCGACGCCCGTCGGCGGTATCACCGCGCCGCTCGCCGTGGTCGCGGTCGACGACACCAGCGGCTGCGAGGCCACCGACTACCCCGCCGACGTCGCGGGCAAGATCGCGCTGATCAAGCGCGGCGGCTGCTCGTTCGCGCAGAAGCAGGAGACGGCCGCGGCTGCGGGCGCGATCGGCGCCATCGTCTACAACAACACCGACGGCGACCTGAACGGGACGCTCGGCGGCCCGGAGAACGCGAAGATCCCGACCGGCGGCGTGACGGCGGCCGCGGGGGCGCAGCTGGCCACGCTCGGCGGGCAGAACGTGACGCTCGAGCTGCGTGCCTTCCAGGAGGCGCGGACCAGCTACAACGTCATCGCCGAGACCAAGAGCGGCCGCAAGGACAACGTCGTGATGCTGGGGTCGCACCTCGACAGCGTCCCGGCCGGCCCGGGCATCAACGACAACGGCACCGGCTCGGCGGCCCTGCTCGAGACCGCGCTGCAGCTGGGAAGCAGCCCGAAGGTCAACAACGCCGTCCGCTTCGGCTTCTGGAGCGCGGAGGAGTTCGGCCTGATCGGCTCGACGTACTACGTCGACCAGCTGAGCTTCGAGCAGCAGCTCGACATCGCGCTGTACCTGAACTTCGACATGATCGGCTCGCCGAACGCCGGGTACTTCGCCTACGACGGTGACAACTCCGACGGCGTCGGCGCGGGCGCGGGCCCGTACGGCTCGGCGCAGATCGAGAAGACCTTCGTCGACTTCATGCAGGCGGCGCGGGGCGTGTCCCTCGAGGGCACCGACTTCACCGGCCGTTCCGACTACGGCGAGTTCATCGCCGTCGGCATCCCGGCCGGCGGCCTGGACACCGGTGCCGAGGTGCTGAAGACCCCGGCGCAGGCGGCGAAGTGGGGCGGCACGGCCGGCCTCGCGTTCGACCCGTGCTACCACCAGGCCTGCGACAACCTGGGCAACGTCGACCGGGTCGCGCTCGACCGCAACGCGGACGGCCTCGCCTGGGCCCTCGGCGTCTACGCGACGAGCACCGAGAGCGTCAACGGCGTCCAGCCGGGCAAGAACAAGACGGCCAAGCAGAAGGCCGCCGAACGCGGCGCGCAGCGGAACTTCTCCGCGCACGCCGTGGCCGGCGACCCGCACGCGCTGACCGCCTGACGACAGAACGAAGGGGCCGTCCCGGCTGGGACGGCCCCTTCGTCGTGTCCTAGCCCAGGCTGTTCGTGCCGAAGGTGTCGCAGCGGGCCGGGTCGCCGGTCTGGAAACCGGTGGTGAACCACTTCTTGCGCTGCGCCGACGTGCCGTGGGTGAACTTCGAGCGGTCGACCTGGCCGCCGCCGAGGTTCTGCTGGATGTAGTCGTCGCCGATGCGGGACGCGGTGTCCAGCGCGGAGGCGATGTCGTCCTGCGTGACGTCGGTGATCAGCGGCTTGCCGCTCTCGGTCGGCGTCGTCGAGGCGTGGTTGGCCCAGACGCCGGCGTAGCAGTCGGCCTGCAGTTCCAGGCGCACCGAACCGGACGTCGGGCCGGTGCCGGTGCCCTTCTTCGACGTGCCGAGCAGGTTCTGCACGTGGTGGCCGTACTCGTGCGCGAGGACGTACGCCTCGGTGAAGAGGCCGCCCTGCGCGCCGAAGCGGGACTTCAGCTCGTCGAAGAAGGAGAGGTCGATGTAGACCTCGGAGTCGGCCGGGCAGTAGAACGGCCCGGTGTCGGAGGTCGCGCTGCCGCAGCCGGTGCGCACGCCGCCGTTGAAGAAGTTCGTCGGCGCCTTCCGGTAGGTCGAGCCGGAGCGCGAGAACTGCTGCGTCCAGTAGTCCTGGACGGAGTTGACGACCGCGACGATCGCGCAGTCGTGGTTCTTGTTGGCGTCCGCGCCGGTCTTGCACTCGCTGGAAAGCTTCGAGTTGTCGACCGCTTGGCCGGAGCCGACGCCGCCGAGCCCGCCGCTCAGGCCGCTGCCGCCGGGGCTCACCCCGCCGAGCTGGGAGAGCACGAAGTAGATGATCAGCCCGACGACGCCGAGCCCACCGCCGCCGAGCGCAACGCGGCCGCCGATCCCGCCGCCGCCTCCACCGCTTCCGCGCAGGTCCTGGACTTCGGAGGCATCCAGGCCGGCATCGTCGTCGAATCTCACCCGCAGATGGTAACGAGCCTGGGCGCGGCCGTCGCGCTGACGGCCACACCCAGGCTCTGTACCGAGGTTGTGTCTTTGGTCGGCGGTTGGCCGCGAGAGGGGGCCGGCGTTCAGGCGCTGTCGTCACGACTGCCGAGGTCGTGACCCGATACAGGCCCGATCGACGCCGTTTGCATGAACGCAAGGAAGCCCGCGTGATGCTGTTCACGGTGAGGATTGTTGTGCCGTCGGCCGACGCATCACTTCCGACAAACCCCGCGTCTGTGCGCGGGGCGCGCCGACCTGACCACAACAACCCTCAATCGCGCCCGGCCCGTTCGTGAACCGTTCCGGTCGCGGGGACACAGCAGGCGGTCAACCGCGAGGATCACCCGTCACGCAACCACCTGACCTCTCCCGGCGGGGAGCCGGGCCGGCACGTCACCGTCGCCGCGCCTTACCCTGGCCGACCTTCCGCCACAAGCAGAATGCGCCTTTTCCGGCCGAGTCTCAACCTTTTCGTAACCCCACCTTCGGGCGATGTTGCGACGGCATTTTTACCCGCACGCAGTTCGGACTCGGACCGCGCGGTCCCTTGATCAGCGTTCTAGGCTGCCTTATGACCGAGGAGCGGCCTGTGCGTTGGTTGAACGAAGCCGAGATGGCGGCGTGGCGCTCCTACATCGTGGCGACCTTGAAGCTGCGGCAGGTTCTGCACCGCGAGCTGGCCGACCGGCACGACGTGTCGCTGACGGACTACGAAGTGCTCGTCTGCCTGGAGATGCAGGACGGCCACCGGATGCGGATGTCCGAGCTGGCGGTGCTGATGGGGTCCACGAAAAGCAGGCTGTCCCACCAGGTCGGCCGGCTGGAGGACGCGGGCATGGTCCGGCGCGTGCGCGACCCGGAGGACAAGCGCGGCGTCATCACGGAGCTGGCGGAGGAAGGCAAGGCGCTGCTCGAGAAAGCGGCGCCGACACACGTGGAAGGGGTGCGCGAGCACCTCATCGACCTGCTGAGCCCCGAGGAACAGGCGACGATCGCCGCTGCCTTCAGCCGGGTTTTCGAGCACCTGGAGCAGGTGGACGGCTGAACCCGGGCGCGGCTACTCCGCGCCCGGGGCCTGGAGCGGTAGCGGTGGGATTCGAACCCACGGAGAGGTTGCCCCCTCGCATGTTTTCAAGACATGTTCCTTCGGCCGCTCGGACACGCTACCTCGCCCCACGAGGGTAGCCGACGGAGTCCGGGGCACCCTGCGCCCGGCCCGGGACGTGCTCCAGGTCATGGGGAGCCGCGTGCGGAGGGGGCCGAAGGTGGCAGACCGGCAACCGCGGGCCGGGGCGATCCGCCCGGTACTGGTGTGTTCGGCGTGCTCGTCGCCGTCTTCGTCGGCGGGAGCGCGATCTCCGACTACTCGGGTTCGGTCGCTTCGACCGGGACGGTGGAACGGATCACCGGCTGGAGCACAGCGTCCGTCCGCGTCGACGAGCCCGGTGGCAGCCGGCTGCGGGAGGTGCGGATCGACCGTGGCACAACCCGCGAGTACACCGCCGGCACCCGGATCGGGGTCCGGTACTGGCCGGGCGGCGAGCGGAGCGCGGTCGACACCGTGCACGAGCCGCCGTTGGTGGCGCTCGTGACGTTCGCTGCCGTCGGCCTGGTGATCGCCGGCTTCGCCTGGTCCGGCCGGATCTCCGCTCGCCGCTCGCGGCCTACTTCCAGGTGAGCGTCAACGCCGCGCCTTGCGCGCGGCCGGCCTCCGCGGCCGGGGTGCGGGTCGCCGGGTCCAGCGGGTTCTCGCCGAACGCCGCCACCGAAGCCTCGTCCGGGGTGATCAGGGCGACCTCCGCGCCCGCCGCGCGCAGGTCGTCCAGCACCTCGAGCAGGGGTTTCTCCATCGGCAGCGGCGCGTCCACCCCGAGCGGCGCGACCACCGTGACGCGGGTGCAGCCCGTCGCGTAGTCGGCGTTCTCGGCCGAGCGGACGCCGCCGTCCACGTACCTCCGGCCGCCGATCGTCACCGCCGGCCAGACGCCCGGGACCGCGCAGCTCGCCGCCACCGCGTCGACCAGGGACACCCCGGACGCGCGGTCGAAGCGGCGCGGCTCGCCCGTCTCGGCGTCGACCGCCACGATCACCAGGCGCTGCTCCGGCCAGTCGTGCACCGGCAGCCGCGCCTCGATCACCGCGCGGCGCTCCGCTTCGGGCGCTGTCTCGGCCGCCAGCGCGAGCCGGCCCACCGCGCGCCGGACCTCCGCCGGTGACGTCGAGCCGGTGACCGCGCCGCCGAAGTCGGCCGCGAACTTCTCGAAGTCGATTTCGGCCGGGATCTCCGGGGTCTGGCGCGCCGGATCGGCCTGGCGCGCGTACAGCTCCTGGAGCGGCGTACCGCTGGTCACCTGCGCGGCGACCACCGATCCCGCCGACGTCCCGACGAACAGGTCCGCGCCCGTCAGGTCCTGGCCGCGCTCGGCCAGCCCCGTCAGCAACCCCGTCGTCCACGCGACTCCGGCGACCCCGCCGCCGCCCAGTACCAAGCCCTGTCCGCTCATGCGGCCAGCCTAGCGACGGGGTACGACAGTTCAGGCCTGCTTCAGCGCCTTGGCCGCGATCCGGGCCTGCACCTCGGGACGGCGCAGCGGCGGGATGGTCGCCGGTGGCTGACGGCGGGCGGGCAGCTGCTCCAGCAGCCGCGTGGTGATCTCCGTGATCTCGGCGACCGCGGCTTCGAACGGTTCGCGCGTGGCGTCCGACAGCGACTGCACGCCGGTCACCTTGCGCACGTACTGGCGGGCCGCAGCCTCGATCTCCTCGCCTGTCGCGGCCGGCTCGAGCCCTCGGAGGGTGGTGATGTTTCGGCACATGCCGCCCAGGGTACGACTCTTCGGAGCCTTCGATCACACGGTCGGGTAGGCCCGGGCCCACGTCGTTGACGCCGGATCCCGCAGTTGGGCAGTGTCGGGGAAGTGCCTCTCAGACCGCGTCCCTTCCGCTCCGCCCGTCCCGAACCCCGCATCCTCGAAGAAGAAACCCCGGAAAGCCCGATCCCGGAACAGGCCTGGCCGCGCGTGCGGGCCGACGAGCTGGTCACCCTCGTGGCACACGTCTTCGCCGCCCACGGCTTCCCCGAACCGCGCGCCCGCATGGCGGCTGAAGCGCTCTGCCACGGTGACCTGGTCGGTTCCCCGGACACCGGCGTCGCCGACCTGACCCGGATCCACCTGCCGATGCTGAAGACCGGGCACGTCGTGCCGCACGCCGAGCCGCTGATGATCGCCGACCGCGGGGCCGCCGCGCTGCTCGACTACCGCCGCGCGCCCGGGCTCTGGGCGGTCGGCGACGCGATGGACCGGGCAGTCACGCGGGCCGGCCGCTTCGGCGTCGGGCTCGTCTCGCTGCGCGGCGTCGGGCCGTTCGGCCGGGCCGGGCACCACGCCGCGCGCGCCCTGCCGCACGCGATGATCGGGCTGGTGCTCGCCGCCGGTGGCGAACCCGGCCAGCCGATGAACCCCCTGGGCATGGCCGCGCCCGGGGGCGCGTACCCCGAGTTCGTCTTCGACATGGACCGCTCCGGCTCGGAAGGAGCCGGGCTGACGCTGCTGGTCGAGGTCCTCGCCGGGGTGCTCTCCGGCGTGGCCGACCACGAACACGACACCGGCCTGCTGGTGCTGGCGATCGCGCCGACGACGCTGCGCAGCGCCGACGGCTTCTACCGCGCGGCCAGCGCGCTCTTCGGCAGCATGCTCGGCTGGGACGGCGGGGCGCCGATCCGCTACCCCGGCTGGCGCGAGGCCCAGCACCTGGAGCAGTGCCGGGCGCTGGGGGTGCCGCTGTCCGGCCCGGTGCGCCGCGAGCTGGACGCGCTGGCGGCGTCGATCGGCCTGCCGCCGCTGACCAGCGTGGGTTAGCTCGGGTCAGTGGACCAGGACGACCTTGCCGCGGTTCGCGCCGACCGCCACGACGTCGCCGTCGGTCAGCTGGCGGCCGCGGCGGGTCTCGACCTCGCCGTTGACGGTGACCTCCTCCGCGTCGATCAGGTCCTTCGCGTGGGAGCCGTCTTCGGCGAGGCCGGCCAGCTTGAGGAACTGGCCGAGCCGGATCGGCTCACCGGTGATGGGTACGTCGACGGGATCACTCATACGCGCATCATGCCCGGGCCGTCGTCTGCCGGTAGAGGGCCTGGACGTCCGTGTCGAAGTAGCTCGAATACGACGTGTCCGGGTCGTCGCCGCCGGACTCGAACCCGCCGATGACGCCGATGACCGTGCCGAGGCGGGTCTTCGGGTCCGGCGCGGTGACCCACGGGCCGCCGCTGGTGCCCGTCGGGAAGCCCGCGCAGTCCACCTTCAGCTGGAACGTGTCCTGGCGGCTCGTCGTGTTCCGGCAGACGGCGGGCACCTCGGAGTCGTCCGGGTAGCCGGTGAGCGTGATGGCCTGCTCGAACCCGGTGCCGGTGGCGAGGGTGTTCGCGCCGACCAGGCTTTCCAGCGGTTTCGCGGCGCCGGCCTGGTGCGCGGTGGCGAAACCGACGTCGAGGTCCGGGTCCGACGACGCGCTCCAGCCGGGCGCGACGAGCTCGTCGGAGACCGTCCAGAAGCCGAACGGCGCGACGCCGTCGTGGTAGGCGGGCGCGAACGTGACACCGGTGAGGTAGCCGCCGCCCTCGCCGTCGTGGATGCAGTGGGCCGCGGTCAGCAGCACGTCGCCCTGATCGCTGTGGACGACGCTGGCGGTGCAGTAGTGCGAACCGTCGAGGAACAGCGCGCCGACCGCGGGACTGGACTCCGCGGGCAGGTCGGGCGTCGACGCCGGCACGGCCTCGACGGTGTCCGAGGCGGAGGCGTTCGCCGACCGCGGCTCCCGGGCCGCGAAGACCACGAAAGCCGCGCCGAGCAGCAGAACCGCGGCGAAGGCGAGCAGGACGGCGGGCCGCCGCACGGGCATCTCCTCCTCGTCCGGGTCTTCGGTCTCCATCACCTTAAGGTGCCGCACCGACACGATCGGCACACCCACAGCAAGCTCACAGCCGCTAATATCCGTGACTCGCGGGTAACACCTAGCAGCACGGAGGGCCGATGAAGCAGTTCGCGGACAAGGTCGTGGTCGTCACCGGGGCGGGCTCGGGGATCGGGCGGGCGCTGTCGCTCGAGTTCGCCCGGCGCGGGGCGCGCGTGGCCCTCTCCGACGTCAACGCCGCGAACGCCGAGGAAACGGCCGAGCTGGCCGGGGACAACGCCCGCGCGTACACCCTCGACGTCGCCGACCGCGCCGCCGTGCTCGCCCACGCCGACGAGGTCGCCGGCGAATTCGGCCGCGTCAACGTCGTCGTGAACAACGCCGGCGTGGCGCTCGGCGCATCCGTCGAAGAGATGACGTTCGAGGACTACGACTGGCTGATGGGCATCAACCTCGGCGGCGTCGTCAACGGCACGAAGGCCTTCCTGCCGCACCTGATCGCTTCCGGCGACGGGCACGTCGTGAACATTTCCAGCGTCTTCGGCTTCGTCGGCGTGCCGACGCAGAGCGCGTACAACGCGGCGAAGTTCGCGGTGCGCGGATTCACCGAAGCCCTGCGCGAGGAAATGCTGATCGCGCGCCACCCGGTCGGGGTCAGCTGCGTGCACCCCGGCGGGATCAAGACCAACATCGTGCGCAACTCGCGAAGTGGCGCCGACGACCAGGAGAAGGCCGCTCAGGGCTTCGAGCGGATCGCGAAGACGACGCCGGAGAAGGCGGCGCAGACGATCCTGCGCGGGATCGAGCGGAAGTCGGCGCGGATCCTCATCGGACCGGACGCCTACGTCATCGACGCCATCCCGCGCGTGCTCGGCTCGGCGTACCAGCGGCCGCTCGCGGTCCTCGCGCGCATGTGGCTCAAGAAGATGTGAAAGCCGAATCCCTTTCGGACTGCGCCTTTCGGGGTGCCGCATCACTCAATGGAGTTGCGTTTCTGACAGGGCCGTCCGAAATGGTCCAGAATGCGGGGGGTCCACGAGTCCCGTACCGGAGGTCCCCGATGCTTCGCACCGCACAGCGCAGTGCGACCCGTCCGTCCGGCGACACCGCGGTGGAGTTGCTGGATCGCACCGGCATCATCGCCGCGAGCCTGCCGCAGCGCCGTCGCACCGACGACGAGCTGCCCGAGCTCGAGCCGATCTACACCCGGCCGCCGGTGTGCGACCAGGACCTGCGGCCGAAGTCCGTGGTGATCCGGCGGCGCGCCCGCACGTGGCTGGGCAGTGGCGCCGCGGTGCTGCTCGTCGCCGTCGGCTGGCTGGGTGGCGGCATGCTCTCCGGTGGCCTGTTCGGCTCGGCGCCGAGCGACGACGTGGCCCAGCTGGACGCCCGCCCGGCCGTCGCCGAGGCGCCGCCCCAGCCGCAAGCCCCGCAGGCGCCGGCGGCCACCCCCGCCCCGACGACCGTGTTCGTGCCGGCGCCCGCCAAGCCGGCCACGAAACACGTTCAGGCGCAAGCGAAACCGCAGGCGAAGAAGGCCGTGCCCGAGGACGAGGAAGACGAGGCACGCGTCGACCTGCCTTCGCCGACGGCGTCGAAGCCCAACCCGGTCCAGTCCTGGGTGGACGTCGCCGAAAGCATGATGCAGCAGTACCAGTACCGCGCGGACACGCCGACCCGCCGCTGATTCAGGCGCCGGACCAGCGGTACTCGTGCTCGGGGCGCCCGGTGGCGCCGTAGCGCAGCCGCATCCGGACCGTGCCCGACTCGGCCAGCGCCGTGAGGTACCGCTGCGCCGTCGCCCGCGCCATGCCCAGCTCGCCCGCCACCTCCGCGGCCGACAGCGGGCGGCCCGCCCGGCGCAGCTGCTCCGAGACGAGCCGGGACGTCGCCGTCGACTGGCCCTTCGGCGCGGACGTGCGGTCCTGGTCGTGCAGCACCCGGTACGCGCGGTCGACGTCGTCCTGGCCCATGGCCCGGTCTTCGGCGAGCAGGCCGCGGAAACGCGCGTACGACGTCAGGCGTTCCGCGAGCTGGCGCGTGGTGAACGGCTTGATCAGGTAGTTCAGCGCGCCGGCCCGGATCGCCGCCGCCACCGACGCGCTGTCGGTCGCCGCGGACAGCACGATCGTGTCGGTCTGCAGCTCCGGCAGCACCGCGAGGCCGGACTCGTCGGGCAGGTAGACGTCGAGCAGGATCAGGTCCGGCGCGAGCTCCCGGACGCGGGCGCGGGCCTCCGCCGCGGTGTGCGCGGTGCCGACCACCGCGAAGCCGTCGACCTCCTCGACGAACCCGGCGTGCACCCCGGCGACGCGGAAGTCGTCGTCGACGATGAGCGTGCGGATCATCCGTCCTCCGTCAGCATTCCGGGCAGTTTCGCGACGAACAGGGCGCCCGTGTCGCCGTCGCCGGGGCCGGCCAGCCAGACGTCGCCGCCGCGGGCGCGGGCGGCCTGCCGGGCCAGCGCCAGCCCGAGTCCGTGGCCGGGCGCGATCTTCGTCGAGACGCCTTCGTCGAACAGCGTCCGGCGCAGGTCTTCGGGCACCCCGGGACCACTGTCCACAACGGACAGGTGCAGCGTGCCGTCCTCGGCGAGCAGGCTGATCTCGACGGTCGCCGGCCGCCGCGGGCCCATCCGGGCGGCGTGCAGCGCGTTGTCGACGAGGTTGCCGATCACGGTGTTCGCGGCGATCGGGTCGGTGACGGTCGTCGGCACCCAGGTGTCGTCGGCGAGCTTGAGCGTGAGCCCCTTTTCCTGCGCTTGCTCGGTTTTCGCGACGAGCAGCGCCTGCAGGTAGGGATCGGCGACGGCGTCGCCCAGCTCGCTCGGCCGGGCGGAACTCGAGTCCGTCAGCGTCTGCAGGTACTCGACGGCTTCGGTGTGGTGACCGAGCTGGAGCAGCCCGTAGAGCGTGTGCAGCCGGTTCGCGAACTCGTGCCGCTGGGCGCGCAGGCCGTCGGACAGCACGCGGATGCCGTCGAGCTCCCGGGTCAGCGTGTCGAGGTCGGTGCGGTCGCGGAAGGTCAGCACGGTGCCGATGTCCCGGTCGTCCAGCCGGACCACGCGCGAGTTGATCACCAGCACCCGGTTGCCCGCCACGGCCAGCAGGTTGTCGACCGGGCGCCCTTCGGCGACGGCCTTGTGCACCCGCGGGCTGAGCTCCAGCTCCGCCATCGCGGCGCCGATCGGGAGCTCGGTGCCGAGGAGGCGTTCGGCTTCGTCGTTGCGCACTGAAACGCGGTTCGCTTCGTCGACCGCGAGGACGCCCTCGCCGATCCCGTGCAGCACGGCTTCGCGTTCGTAGAGCAGCTCGGTGAGTTCGTGGGGTTCGAGGCCGTGCGTGACGCGCCGCAGCCGCCGGTTCAGGAGCGCCGACGCGCCCGCGCCGAGCAGCAGCGCGCCGCCGGCGAACAGCAGTGTGATCGCGAGCTTCTGGTTGAACGCGCTGATCGGCTGGGCCACCTCGAACCCGACGCTCACCTCGCCGACCACCCGGCGGTGGTCCGGTGTCCAGATCGGCGTCTTGCTGCGGACGGACAGGCCGAGGGTGCCGCTCGCCACCGTGTTGACGTCGTCGAGCCCGGCGAGCGCCTTTTCCGCCGACGTGCTGACCTTCTTGCCGATCTCGCTCAGAGTCGGGTGCGCGAGCCGGATGCCCTGGTCATCGGTGATCACGACGAACAACGCGTCGGTTCGCGCCGCCACCGTCAGCGCTCGCTCCTGGAGCGCGCCGCCGGGGAGCTTCGCGGTCGTGTCGGCCACGACGACCGGGTCCGCCGCCACCGACTTCGCGATGGCCAGCGCGCGCTCGCCGAACTGGTCGGTGAGGGTGTCGCGCAGGAGCACGCTGACCAGCGCTACGCCGATCCCGACGACGAGGACGACCACGCCGATCTGCAGCAGCAGCACCTGCCTGCTGAACCGCATCCGCGGGAAGAGCGCCCACTTTGGCATGGCTGGGAACATACCCCCAGCTCACGGCCGTGCGCTAAACGCGCAAAACATTCAGAACGCGCAGCTCGCACGCAGAACGTCGACAAGCTTCACCTGGGCGCCACGCGTACTTAACGTCCCTTCCCAACGTGACAGGCACCACGTGACGAAGGAGTCACTTCCCCATGGTCCCCCCTCTGATCGAACTCACCGGAGCCACCAAACGGTTCCCGAGCGGGTCCGGTTCCGTGCACACGGCCGTCCGCGACCTGACCATGACCGTCCAGCCGGGCGAGTTCGTCGCCGTCGTCGGCCCCACCGGCTGCGGCAAGTCGACGACGCTTTCGCTGGTCTCGGGGCTGCAGCCGCCGTCCGCCGGGCGCGTGCAGGTGAACGGCGAGGACGTGAAGTCGATCCCGGACGGCGTCGGCTACATGTTCCAGACCGACGCGGTGATGCCGTGGCGTTCGGTGCTGGAGAACGTCGCCTCCGGCCCGCGCTTCCGCGGGGTGCCGAAGGCCGAGGCCCGCGCGCAGGCCGTCGACTGGATCGCCCGCGTCGGGCTCGCCGGGTTCGAGAAGTACTACCCGCACCAGCTCTCCGGCGGCATGCGCAAGCGCGTCGCGTTGGCCCAGACGCTCGTCACCAAGCCGAAGATCATGCTGATGGACGAGCCGTTCTCCGCGCTGGACGTCCAGACCCGCGCGCTGATGCAGGACGAGCTGCTGCGGCTGTGGTCCGGGTCCGGCGCGGCGGTGATCTTCGTGACGCACGACCTCGACGAGGCCATCGCGCTCGCGGACAAGGTCGTCGTGCTGACGTCGTCGCCGGCCACCGTGAAGGACGTCTTCGAGATCCCGCTGGAGCGGCCGCGGAAGGTCGAGGAGCTGCGGCTCACCGAGGAGTTCCGCAAGCTCTACGCCGACATCTGGGAATCACTGCGCAGCGAGGTCGACAAGGCCCGTGAGAAGGGAGCGAGCAATGTCGCTTGAGACCCCGGCGGCCACGTCCGCGCCCCTCCCGGTCCTGGAGACCGAGCAGGACATCCTCGCCCGCGCGAAGCAGGCTTCCGCGCGGCGCAAGCGCAACATCTGGCTGCTGCGCCTGGCGATCGTGGTCGTCTGGCTGGGCAGCTGGGAGCTGACCGCGACGTACTGGATCGACCCGTTCTTCTACTCGAAGCCGTCGAAGATCTGGGAACGGCTGGTCGAGTGGTTCAGCGCCGGCACCGACTTCGGCTCGATCTGGTACCAGATCCTGGTGACCGTCGAGGAGGCCGCGATCGGCTTCGTCATCGGTGCCATCTTCGGTGTCGTGTTCGGCGTGATCCTCGGGCGCAGCTCCTACCTCGCGCAGGTGCTGGCGCCGTTCATCAAGGCCGCCAACGCGTTGCCGCGCATCGTGCTCGCCGCGCTGTTCGTCATCTGGTTCGGGCTCGGCCTGTCGTCGAAGGTGGCGACCGTCGTCGTGCTCGTGTTCTTCGCGGTGTTCTTCAACGCCTTCACCGGCGCCCGTGAGGTCGACCGGAACCTGATCGACAACGCCCGCATCCTCGGCGCGACGCGCGGTCAGGTGCTCAAGTCGATCGTGCTGCCGAGCGCGACGTCGTGGATCCTGTCGTCGCTGCACGTCGCCTTCGGGTTCGCGCTGATCGGCGCGGTCGTCGGCGAGTACACCGGCGCGAAGGCCGGCATGGGCTTCCTGATCGCCAACGCGCAGGGCACGTTCGACACGGCCGGCGTCTACGCCGGGATGCTGATCATCACCGTGGTGGCGCTGCTCGCGGAGTGGGGCATCAGTTCGCTGGAGGGCAGGCTGCTGCGGTGGCGCCCGCCGTCCGCCGCCGACGCCGCGCACGGAGTGGTCTGACATGCGCCTGAAGAGGACAGTCGGCGTGGTGGCCGCGCTCGCGGTCACCCTGGCCGGGGTCACGGCCTGCCGGGACTCGCGGGAGATCGCCCTCGGCACCTCCGGCCAGCCGCACATCAAGATCATGATCGGGGGCATCTCGAAGGTCATCTACCTGCCCGGCCAGCTGGCCCAGCAGATCGGCGCCTACAAGCGGCAGGGGCTCGACGTCGAGCTGTTCGACCAGCCCTCGGGTGCCAACGCCGAGACGTCGCTGCTGGCCGGCGAGGTGCAGGGGGTCGTCGGGTTCTACGACCACACGATCGACCTGCAGGCCAAGGAGCAGTGCATCCAGAGCGTCGTGCAGTTCGCGAACGTGCCGGGCGAGGCCGAGATGGTCGCCACCGGCAAGGCGGGTGAGATCCGGTCGGGCAAGGACTTCAAGGGCCGCAACCTCGGCGTCACGTCGCTGGGCTCGTCGACGGACTTCCTGACGAAGGCCCTCGCCTCGCGCGGCGGGGTCAGCTCGAAGGAGTACACGCCGGTCAAGGTCGGCGCCGGGCAGACGTTCATCTCGGCGATGAACCAGGGATCGATCGACGCTGGCATGACCACCGACCCGACGATCGCGCAGCTGACCAACACCGGCCAGGCGAAGGTGCTTTACGACATGCGCACGGTCGAAGGCACAAAAGCCGCTTTGGGTGGTTTGTACCCGGCCAGCTCGCTGTACATGGGCTGCGAAATCGTGAAGCGGTATCCGGACATCGTGCAGAAACTGGCCAATGCGTACGTCGAAAGCCTGAAGTGGATTTCGACGCACACACCGGAACAGGTCGCCGACATCATGCCGCCGTCGTTCGCCGGCGGGGACAAGGCGCTGTACGTGAAGTCGCTGAAGGACAGCCTGCCGATGTTCACGCCCGACGGCCGGATGGACCCGGCGGGCGCGCAGAACGTGCTGAAGGTGCTGGGCGAGTCGTCCAGCAACGTCAAGCCGAAGAAGGACAAGATCGACCTGTCGCAGACGTACACGACGAAGTTCGTGGACGCGGCGCGCGCGCAGGTCCAGCAGTAGCCCCGCTCACCTGACCGGGCGGTAGGTGAGCGATATATGGCCCGTGAAGGCCTCTTCCCCCGCGGAGGCCTTCACGGGTCTTTTCGTTCAGCAGGGCGTAAAACCGGCAAATAGTGAGTATTTCCCGGAATGTGAAGACCCTTCGAAAGTAGCTACCTTCTTTTCGGTGTGGCTCCAACACTTGGGGACACGGTTTTCCCGGTCCCCCTCGGTGAACGGAGTCCCCGCATGTCCAGAATCCTTGCGTCGCGTGCTGTCCGAGTCCTCACGGCGGTTGCCGCGGCTGCCGCCGGTCTCGCTGTTTCGGGCACCGCGCACGCTGCGGTCGAGTACGGCTCGCACTTCCACGGGCACCAGTTCTCCGGTGGTAACTGGGGCGGTTATGTCAGCTTCGGCAGCTTCACGACGGCGACGGCGAGCTGGACCGAACCGGCGGTGACGTGCCGGTCGAGCAACGACCTCTTCGCGCCGTGGGTCGGCATCGACGGGGACGGATCGTCCACAGTGGAGCAGACCGGCGTCGAGACGGACTGCTCCAGCGGGCGTCCGGTGTACTCGGCCTGGTACGAGATGTACCCGGCCGCGCCGGTGTACTACAACGTGTCGGTGAGCGCGGGTGACCACATCACCGCGACGGTGACCCGCACCGCGACGAACACCTACCGGCTGGACCTCTCCGACACGACCAAGGGCTGGTCCAAGTCCACCACGAAGTCGCTGACGTCGAAGCACGCGTCGGCGGAGGCGATCATCGAGTCCCCGACGGACTCCTACCCCTCGATCTCCGGCGGGATCACGTTCACCGGCGTCAAGTTCAACGGGACGAACCTGGCCTCGACCGGCCCGTCGGCCTTGAACGCGGACGACCGCGGCACGAACACGTGGATTCCGGGCGCTATCGGCTCCGACGGCCAGAGCTTCACGATCTCGCGGCACTGAGCTACTTCAGGTTGTTGATCGCCCAGGCGACCACCATCACCGCGAGCACCAGCGAGACGACGGCCTGCAGCATCATCGTCATCTTCGCCCAGATCCGCAGGGGCATGACGTCGGTGGGGCTGAAGGCGGCCGCGTTGGTGAAGGAGAAGTAGAGGTAGTCCAGGTAGGACGGTTCCCAGTCCTGGTGCGCCAGGTCCGGGTCGGCCATCTGCGGGAACTGCAGGTCGGGGAACTCGGCCCGGCCTGCGGCCCGCCGGCCCGGGCCGCCGCGGTCGAACTCCCAGTACCAGAGGGAGAAGGCGACGATGTTCGTCCAGTAGACGATCCCGCCGGTGACCAGCACGGCCCCGGCGTGGTCCCCGATCGTGCCGGCCGCGATGCGGTAGACGAGCGTGGCGGCGGAGCCGGCGTTCACCGCCGTCACGGCCGCGACGAGCAGCAGCGAGATGACCCGTTCGACGGCGCTGAAGTGCGACATCCGGCCGGGGTTGACCAGCAGCAGCGCCACGACGAGCAGCACGGAGACGGCGGGCAGCAGCCACCACGGCCGGAGCTCCATGTCGTCGGGCAGGGCGACCTGCAGCACGAGCGTGGCGACGACGACACCCATGGCGGGCCACCGCGTCTCCCCGGAGGTCCGCCGGCGCCAGGCGGGAAGTGCCTCTTCAGTCACCGGCCCACGCTAGGCCGCTCCCGTCCACCACGCCAACGCTCACCCCAAGCGCCCCAATGTGGCGTTGGTTGCGTCCCACGCACCCAATGTGGCGTTCGGTGCGTCAGACGTCCGGCTCGTGTCCACAGTGGACGGGCTGGTGCTCAC